>JABDIQ010000149.1 GCA_013003655.1 Winogradskyella sp.
AATTAGACCTTTAAAGCTATTAATTTGAAAGCATCAGAACTATGATATATATCATTTTTAGGGTTTAAAAATTCATGGTAAAGGATGAGCAATGTTGTATATTTACCCGATGCTATCACAGTTTAAAAAGCACATAGAATCGTCTTTCAGTTTTTTGGCAGATGCAAAATTATTAGTGACCGTATCTGGCGGAATTGACAGTGTGGTCTTAGCACACTTGTGCAGTAAGTTAGGCTTAAACTATGCTATTGCACATTGTAATTTTGGCTTAAGAAATGGCGAAAGTGACGAAGATGAGGACTTTGTAATTTCTTTGGCTGAAGATCTTAATGTTGAAGTGTTTATTGAAAATTTTGATACACAAGATTATGCTGACACTCATAAATTGAGTATTCAAATGGCTGCGCGAGAATTACGCTATAATTGGTTTCAGGAACTGGCCAATCACTTAAAATTTGATTACATATTAACAGCACATAATGCTGATGATAATCTGGAAACCTTCCTCATTAACTTTACAAGAGGCACAGGGCTTAATGGCTTAACGGGTATTCCTGCTATAAATGACAATGTCGCAAGACCACTATTAAACTTTTCTAGGGCTCATATTACAGCATTTGCCGAAAAGGAACGCATTAAATGGAGGGAGGATAGCAGTAACAGTACTACCAAATATCTTCGCAATAAGTTGCGGCATGAAGTGATTCCTGTATTAAAAGAGATCAATCCTCAACTATTAGATAGTTTAAAAAATACACTTACCAATTTACAAGATACCGCAGATATTGTTGAAGAAAGTCTAAACGCCGTTGCAAAACGAGCCATAGTTTCTATCGATGAAAATGGTGTGTCTTACAAGATCTCAGAATTTAAAAAGGTCAACAACCCGAAGGCCTATCTTTTTGAGATGTTTAAATCATATGGTTTTAAAGAATGGGATGATGTTTTAGCATTGCTCGACGCTCAAAGTGGAAAACAAGTGTTGTCTGTAACGCATCGCTTGGTTAAACATAGGAATGTGCTAATATTATCTAAAATCAATAACTCTAATAATAAGCCAGTTACAATTAATGATTTAAATAAAAACATTAATACGCCAATAGGGAAATTATGCTTTGAAGATTTAGATAAGATTGAGGCAACTTCAAAAGAGATTATTTGTGTTGATAAAGACAAACTAAAACTGCCTTTAATGATAAGACCATGGATGTATGGGGATTTCTTTTATCCTCATGGAATGACAGGAAAGAAAAAGATCAGTAAGTATCTTAAAGATGAAAAGCTGTCATTAATTGAAAAGGAAAATGTTTGGGTATTAACGTCTCAGGAGGATATTGTTTGGATCGTAGGAAGACGTGCTGATGATCGATTTAAAGTTTCAGAAAAAACAACCAACATACTAAAAATACATATCAGCTAAATGAAGGTAAGAGGACAAATAGTTGATATTGCAAATCGCCGTATCTATAAAGGTGAGATTACAATCGCAGACCACAAAATTGTTTCAATAGAAGAAAAAGATTGTTCGGAGTCGCACTTTATATTGCCAGGATTTGTAGATGCTCATATTCATATTGAAAGCTCTATGCTAGTACCTTCAGAATTTGCAAGAGTTGCGGTTAAGCACGGAACGGTGGCTACTGTATCAGACCCACATGAGATTGCAAATGTGCTTGGAGTGGACGGTGTTCATTTTATGATCAATAACGGTAAGCAAACACCTTTTAAATTCAATTTTGGAGCACCATCTTGTGTGCCAGCTACCAGCTTTGAGTCAGCAGGCGCTGAAATAGATGCCATAGCCATAAAGTCTTTATTGTCTAATCCAGAGATAAAGTATCTCGCAGAAATGATGAATTATCCTGGTGTAATTTACAATGACGATGAGGTTTTAAAAAAGATAGCTCATGCGAAGTGTTATAATAAGCCTGTCGATGGTCACGCACCTGGTTTACAAGGAGAGCAACTCACCACATATATAAATGCTGGTATCTCCACTGACCACGAAAGTTTTACTTATCAGGGAGGGTTAGAAAAACTTCAAAAAGGCATGAAAATTATCATTCGCGAAGGTAGTGCGGCTAAAAACTTTGAAGCACTCATAGATTTGTTGCCTGAGCATTATAACCACATGATGTTTTGTAGTGATGATAAACATCCAGATAATCTGTTGTTAGGACATATAGATCAACTCTGCATAAGAGCAGTGGCTAAAGGGATAGATGTGTTCAAAGTACTGCAAGTGGCTTGTATTAATCCTGTTGAGCACTATGGTTTAGATGTTGGGCAGCTACAAACCGGTGAAGCAGCAGATTTTATTGTGGTCGAAGATCTTTTAAATTTTAAAACCATTCAAACATACATTGATGGTAATTTGGTATATGATAAAGGCCAGTCCTTAATTAAAAAGGTCGATGTACTTAACGTTAATAATTTTAAAGCAAAGCGAAAATCTATTTCAGAATTTGCCATAGAACCAAATTCAAACAAAATAAGAGTTATCGTGCCAAAAGATGGTGAGTTGGTAACTTCTGAAAGTATTGAAAAACCATTGATAAGAAATAACAACATAATCTCTGATGTCACCAATGATGTTTTAAAAATTACCGTTGTCAATAGGTATGAGGATAAGCCTCCGTCTGTAGCCTTTATCAAAAATTTTGGATTAAAACGAGGTGCTATTGCCTCCTCTGTTAGTCATGATTCGCATAACATTATCGCTGTTGGTGCATCAGACAAGGACATCTGTGAAGCTGTGAACTTAATTATTGAGAATAAAGGTGGTATATGTGCGGTGTCTTCTAATCAACAACATATTGTTCCGCTGCCAGTTGCTGGGATAATGAGTGATCAAAACGCGGAGTCTATTGGTCAGAGTTATGCCCAATTAGATGCTGTCGCAAAACAACTGGGAAGCACTCTTAAAGCGCCTTTCATGACCTTGTCCTTTATGGCGCTTCTGGTTATTCCGGAGTTAAAATTAAGTGATAAGGGATTGTTTGATGGTAAGTCGTTCAATTTTACAGACCTTCAAGTCTCTTAACATTTTATTCAGAAATACATTCTTTTTATTCATTTATCTTTAATGCCAAACTAAAACAACCAATCATGCTAAAAAAACTGTTGCTCTTAGGCGTTGTAGTCCTTACGCTATCATCTTGTAAAAAAACAAATTCACCTTCAGTAGAAGGTGCTGAAGTTTCTGAAACCTTTGTTCAGGATAATTATGATAAGGAAGAATTAACCATTACAATGCGAGATGGTATAAAATTGCATACAACTATATATTCACCAAAAGACAAATCAAAAACATATCCCATACTTATGCAACGTACGCCTTACAGTTGCAGACCTTATGGCGAAGGTAATTTTAGAGCCTCAATAGGGCCTAATAAATACCTTATGCAAGAAGGAAATATTGTAGTTTATCAAGACGTGCGAGGCCGTTGGAATAGTGAAGGTGTTTATGATAACATGAGGGCTTACATTCCTAATAAAACGGGTGATGAAACTGATGAAGCCAGTGATACTTACGATACCATAGAATGGTTAGTGAATAACGTTGAAAATAACAACGGTAATGTTGGTGTTTGGGGTATTTCGTATCCTGGATTTTATGCCACATATTCGCTCTTAGATGCACATCCAGCCTTAAAAGCTGTATCACCTCAGGCATGTATAGGCGATTTCTTTTTTGATGATTTTATTCATAATGGAGCCTATTTATTGAGTTATTGGAGAGCAACCTCAGTATTTGGTTATATGAAGGACCAGCCGACAACAGAGGCATGGTATGATTTTCCGGATATAGGTACAGAAGACCAACATCAGTTCTTCCTTGATCATATGCCTTTAAGCAAGTTAGATAGTTTTTATGATGAAGATAATGTGTTTATGGAGCAACTAAAAACACATGTTACCTATGATGATTTCTGGCAAAAGCGAGGCATTATTCAGCATTTAAAAGATATTAAACCAGCCACTTTGATTGTAGGTGGTTTATTTGATGCCGAAGATCTTTACGGACCTTTCAATACCTACCAGAGTATTGAAAATAACAGCAATAATGATAATACTGTGGTTTTTGGACCATGGAGTCATGGAGATTGGGCAAGAACTAACGGTAGACAGGTCATTGGCAATATTCATTTTGGTGATGATCTTTCAGATTATTTTCAAAAGGAAATTGAGACTAAATTCTTTAATAAATATTTAAAAGGAGAATCTGAAAGCGAATTAGCAGAGGCTCAAATGTTTAATACTGGTACTAAAGAATGGCAATCGTTTGAAAGTTGGCCGCCAGCAAATGCCGTAAAAGAGGATTTTTATCTTCAAGTAGGCGAGGAATTAACTAAAGATGCTCCAACAAATATTGAAGCATCAGAGTTTATAAGCAATCCTAAAAAACCAGTACCTTATACAGAAGATATTAAAGTAGTCTTTACGCCTCGCAAGTTCATGACCGATGACCAGCGCTTTGCAGCACGACGTCCAGATGTGTTACTATTTGAAACGGATGTGTTGCAAGACGATGTTACAATGGCTGGAGATATATTAGCTAAATTAAAAGTTGCAACTACGGGCACAGCGGCAGACTGGATCGTTAAGATTATAGATGTTTACCCACCAGACACTGAAAACACTGAAGATGTGCAGGATCATCTTAAACTAAGTAATTATCATTTACTAGTGCGCAGCGAGGTATTACGAGGTCGTTTTAGAAATAATTTTTCTAATCCAGAGCCATTTGTGCCAAATGAAAAAACAGACGTCAACTTGAAGCTACAGGATATTTTTCACACATTTAAGAAAGGGCATAAGATACAAGTGCAAGTACAGAGTACAATGTTTCCATATATAGATGTTAACCCTCAAACTTATGTAGATAATATTTTTGAAGCCAAAGCAGAAGACTTTAAAACTCAAATGCATAAGGTGTTTAACGATTCGGCCATAGAGTTTACCGTTTTAAAGTAGCGCATGCCAGTTGTAGCTTCCAAGTATAAAGCACCTTACTTTTTCAGAAATGGTTTTGTGTCTACGGTATATTCTGGGCTTTTTAGGAAAGTTCCTGGCGTTACTCAGCAGCGAGAGCGCATAACGTTATCAGATGGTGATTTTTTAGATCTCGATTGGAGTTATGCATCATCAGCAAGTCACAAGGTCATTATTTTATTGCATGGTTTAGAAGGTCATGCACAGCGCCCATACATCACTGGATCGGCAAAATTATTCAATGATAACGGTATTGATGCGGTTGGTGTAAATTTTAGAGGATGCAGTGGTGAGCCAAATAAATTATATCGTAGTTATCATTCAGGAGCTACTGAAGATCTTGAGGCTGTAGTGCATCATATTCTTTCAAAAAATAAGTATAGCCACATTTATATTAAGGGTATTAGTTTAGGCGCAAATATGGCTTTAAAATACCTTGGTGAAGGCAATGATTTACCAAAAGAATTGAAAGCGGTCGTCGCAGTATCAGCACCTTGTTTTTTAAAGGGGTCGTGCGACGAGTTATTAAGTTTTAAGAACAAGGCTTATGCAATCCGCTTTTTAGACCATTTAAAGAAAAAACTAAAACCAAAATTATCTCAATATCCTGAAAACATAACAGTTAAAGATTTTAATTCAATTAAAACTTTAATAGATTTTGATCATGTGTATACCTCAAAAGCGCATGGATTTAAAGATGCTTTCGACTATTATGAGAAGTCTAGCTCCTTACAATTCTTACCAAATATCAAAGTGCCATCACTCATCTTAAATGCATTGAACGATTCGTTTTTATCACCCGAATGTTATCCGGTAAAAGAGGCTAAAGCAAATGCTAATTTGTTTTTAGAGATGCCAACGCATGGTGGTCATGCCGGATTTATAAAAGGCAATAATATATACTACAATGAGCAACGTGCTTTAGACTTTGTCAATGAATTAAATTGAAGTA
>JABDIQ010000160.1 GCA_013003655.1 Winogradskyella sp.
TTTAATTCCCATAGGTGCTCGCATTCCTGTTTGAAGCATCACTAATCGGGTTTCAATAGGTTGTAGCTTTGGTGCGGAAGTAACACCTGGTAATTTGGTGACTTTTACGATTTCATTCCAAATATCGTCTGGTGATTGTATTTCTGGTCGCCAATTACGGTAGAACTCGCCATCATTATCTGGAATGAGTTGTTCTTTTGCATTGAGAGATTGCCACGCTTCACGTTGTTCCGCTCGCAATGACATTCCATTTTTTAATATATACTCACCATCATCATTGACTTTATAGCGTTGGCGTTGTCCGTTTTCATTCAGCATATATTCTGGTTTATACTGAATCATATTCTCGTACATTGATAGTGGTGCTGGGTCTAAAGCTGATTCTGTTCTTCCTGCCTTACCAACTACAGTTTCAATCTCTGGAATACTTGCTACTGCCATATCTAATTGCTGTAAAACACGCTTGTTTTCTTCTACACCAGAGTGAGGCATTGAGGTTGGCATTAGCAGAAATGAGCCTTCATTTAATGATGGTATAAACTCTTTACCAGTATTCTTCATAATGAAAAAACCTGCAATTACAATTGCTGTTGGAACTGATAAAAAGAGTAATTTATTTTCTAAACACCACCTTAAAATACGTGTGTAGAATTTGATGAATAATGAGAAAACACCTAATAAACCGAAGCAAATAACACTTACAAAAATGAGATTCCAGAATATGCTTTTATCAACGCCTAATGGTCTCCAATATTCAGCTAACAAAAATATTATTGCCGATGCTGAAATAATTATATTGACAAGGTTAGCTTGCTTGTCTGTTATCTTCTTTTGAAGATTAAGTAGTGCTGTAATTCCAAACGCTATCAAAATCAATCCTAACCAATATCCATAGATTATTGCTGCGATTCCTATTGCTATTAAAAACCCATTTAAAACGTATTTAAAAGTGTTTTTAATGCTTTTCTTTCTGAACAAAAATGCAGCAAAAGGTGGAATTAAAAATAACGCCACTATAATGGATGCTGTTAGTGCAAAAGTCTTTGTGAAAGCTAATGGTCTGAATAGTTTTCCTTCCGCACCAATCATTGTAAATACTGGAATGAAACTGATAATAGTTGTCATTACTGCGGTAACGATTGCACCAGATACTTCGGCTGTTGCGTTGTAGACCACCGTATTAATTGATTGTGTTCCATCATCTTCATCTAAATGCCGAATTATGTTTTCTGAAAGTATGACACCAACATCGACCATTGTACCAATGGCAATTGCAATACCAGATAAGGCGACAATATTGGCATCGACACCAAAGAGTTTCATTGCAATAAATACCATTAAAACTGCAACTGGTAAAAGTCCAGAAATTAGTACGGAAGCTCGAAGATTAAACACCATTATGATTATGACCAGAATGGTTATTAGAATTTCTAAAGTCAATGCCTCATTGAGTGTACCTAAAGTTTCTTGTATCAGTTCTGTCCTGTCATAAAATGGTATTATGGTTACTTGTGATGTTCTTCCATCCGCTAATACTTTTGAAGGTAAACCTGCGCTTAATTCATTAATCTTCTCTTTCACATTATTGATGACTTCCATTGGGTTTGCGCCATAACGAGCCACCACAACGGCACCCACAACTTCAGCACCTTCTTTATCTAATAAGCCACGTCTCGTTGCAGGACCTAAAGAAACTTTTCCAATATCCTTGATTTTGATTGCTGTATAATCTTCGGAAGTGACTACTGCGTTTTCGATGTCTGAAATGGATTTTACATAACCCAAACCACGAACTAAATATTCGGCTTGGTTAATTTCCAATGTCTGTGCGCCAATATCTTTGTTACTTTCCTTAACTGCTTTTACAACTTGATTCAATCCTATATTATATTGACGCATCAATTCTGGATTAACATCAACTTGATACTCCTGAACATATCCACCAATGGATGCGACTTCCGAAACGCCACTTGCAGAGGATAGAGCATATTTTACATAGTAATCTTGAATACTGCGTAATTCCTGTAAATCCCAACCACCAGTTACGTTTCCGTTTTCGTCACGACCTTCTAAAGTATACCAAAATATTTGTCCTAATCCTGTTGCATCTGGACCTAAAGCAGGATTAACACCTTCAGGTAATAAGCCACTTGGTAAGGAATTGAGTTTTTCGAGAATGCGACTTCTGCTCCAGTAAAATTCTATATCTTCTTCAAAAATGATATAGATACTTGAAAAACCAAACATTGATGAACTACGAATGGTTTTTACTCCAGGAATACCGAGTAAAGATGTTGTGAGTGGATAGGTAATTTGGTCTTCTATATCTTGTGGTGAGCGACCATCCCATTTAGTGAAAACGATTTGTTGGTTTTCGCCTATATCAGGTATTGCATCTACAGCAACAGGATTACTTGGTAAGAAACCTGTATCCCAATTAAAAGGTGCGTTAACTGTTCCCCAACCTACAAAAAGGACGAGTAGCAGAACTGCAACGAGTTTGTTTTCTATTAAAAATTTGATGCTTTTATTGAGCATTGGCTTTGATTATTAAACAGTTAGACATTGATGTTACGACAACACCGAATACAACAAATTATCCTTACGACATTGCAGTCATAGGATAAAAAAGTCTATTGTTTAAAAATCAAATTAAATAAGTCTCGTCAATCTTGTAGAGTTGCCTTATGACGAGTGGTGGTTTGTATTCTTCAAAAGAAGATACATTGTTATCTAAACCTTCAAAAAGGTTACTATAAGTGTAAACAAGTGAAGCTATAAATACTTGTTGCTCAAACGTGATTTTGTCAACTTGCAATTGCAATTCGTCTTGACCTTCAATTGCTAATTGTTTATCATCACAACAATTTTTCTTGGTAATAGAACATCCTTCGGTTGAAGGCTTTTCCATTTCCATTCCGCACCCTTTGGCTTTTTGAAAGATAGCAGTTTCTACTAACGTATCTCCACAATAATGCATATTCAAAGTAAATGACATTGTAGAGAATAACACTACAAAAGCCATTGTTAAAGACATTATTTTATGGAAAAATTGCTTCATATTGATTGCGAAGTTACGAAATTTTAACAACTATTGATTCTGTTTAACAGAAGTTTAATTGACTAATCTGCTTAATCCCAAGTCATTTTCTGCAAGCGAACCGCATTTAATATTGCTAAAAGTGCAACACCAACATCTGCAAAAACTGCTTCCCACATTGTTGCCAAACCTCCTGCTCCTAAAATCAAAACAATCACTTTAACACCAAAAGCTAAAATGATATTCTGCCAAACAATTTTTCGTGTGGAACGACTTATTTTAATCGCCTTTACCACTTTTGAAGGTTGGTCTGTTTGTATGATAACATCTGCTGTTTCAATAGCTACATCACTTCCTAAACCACCCATTGCGATCCCTACATCACTTGCTGCTAAAACTGGTGCGTCATTAATACCATCACCTATAAAAGCTATTTTGTTTGCTGGATTTTGCTTTAAAATTTCAACTTCATTTAATTTATCCTCTGGTAGTAAACCACCTTTAGCCTTTTCAATATTTAATTCTTTTGCGACTTGTTGGGTAATGGAATCTTTATCTCCAGAAAGCATCATTATATTATTAATACCAACTTTATGTAAGGCTGTAATTGTTTCTTTGGCATCTTCTTTTAATTCGTCTGCTATTACCACATAACCAGCGAACTTATTATCTATTGCTACTAAAACTATGGATTCTACAATAGTTTCCGTTTCAGATGGAACACCAATATTATTGGCAGTCATTAAGGCTTTATTTCCTACTAAAACTGTTTTACCATTTACAATGCCTCTTAAACCTTTTCCTGCAATTTCAGAAACGTCTTGTGCTTCAAAATCTTCTCCTTCTGCTTTATACTCTAAAATTGCTTTAGCAATTGGATGCGTGGATTGCTCTTCCATCGCCATTAAATATTGCATAAATTCGGTTTCTTTCCAATCAATTGCTTTTACTTCTTTGATTTTGAAAACTCCTTTGGTAACCGTTCCTGTTTTGTCCATTACCAAGGTGTTTATTTTGGTCATTGCATCTAAAAACGAAGCTCCTTTAAATAAAATTCCGTTTTTTGAAGCTGCTCCCAATCCTCCGAAATAACCCAATGGAATAGAAATTACCAAAGCACAAGGACAAGAAATCACAAGAAAAATTAAAGCTCTGTATAACCAATCTCTAAAGACATAATCATCTACAAAAAAGTATGGTAGAAACGTAACACCTATTGCTAAAAACACAACTATTGG
>JABDIQ010000063.1 GCA_013003655.1 Winogradskyella sp.
CCAAGTAGTAGAGCAAAGCTCACTACTTGGCTGTAAAGTGAGCTTGCTCTACTTTATGGCCAATATCTAATAAGCCCACGTATTCTTCGTGGGCTTTTTTTATTTATGTACTTGTATTTCACTCTACGAGAATACATTTAAACATGATACTTCCCTATTGCGTGTATGTGTTGCAAAGTGAAAAAGACCTGTTACTATACCATGGTTATACTACAAACCTGGAAAATCGACTAATAAATCACAACGCCGGAAAGACAATAAGCACTTCAAAAAGAAGACCACTTCGACTGATATTTTGTGAATTTTTTTTAAGTAAAAAGGATGCACAACGCAGAGAAAAGTACTTTAAGACCACTCAGGGAAAAAGGATGTTGAAATTAATGCTCAGAAAAACATTTATAGAAATAGGATACCCTAATTGATCACCTGCTTTTTATTCAATATGCATACCTGGCTTAATTGAAAATCCCTGATGAAAAATCTTTCCGTCACGGTTTAATTAATAAGTATAAAAGTGCCTGGTCATTAATTAGAAGCTGATACAGCCAAACTAGGGTAAGTGTTTATTATATTGCGTATAAAATCTAACATTATGAAAAATACTTGTTTTGCCCTGTTGGTGATATTTCCCATTTTCCTTTTTTCTCAAAATATGGAATACAGTGTAACTTCTTATATGGAGGCCGGAAATAAAGCCCCCAATACACATTATATTGGCGAGGCATGGTTAAACAGCCTTCTACGTGCTGATGAAACTTTTGATTATAACATTACCAAGGCAATGTTTAAAGCAAATTCAACATTAGACTGGCATAAACACTCCTCTCCACAGGTTTTGATAATTGTAGAAGGAGAAGGGTACTACCAGGAAAGAGGAAAGGATCCAATTAGAATGAAGGAAGGGGATGTTATCAGATGTGAAAAAGAAACCGAACATTGGCATTCATCGTCAAAGGAAAAGGACGTCACTTATTTGGCCATTTACGGAGGTACAGAGCCAACAACTTGGACTGAAGTATTAAGTC
>JABDIQ010000208.1 GCA_013003655.1 Winogradskyella sp.
TTAAAATAAACTTTGAATTATTTTCTCATCAGAGATCTCTTCGGCCTCTGCCTTGTAATTTTTTATCACTCTATGCCTTAAAATATTGGTAGCAACGGCCTGTACATCTTCTATATCTGGAGAAAACTTCCCTTTGGTAGCGGCGTGAGTTTTAGCTGCAAGAATTAAGTTTTGAGAGGCTCTTGGCCCAGCGCCCCAATCTACAAACTCTTTTACTAAATCTGCTGCGGTGGAGCTATTTGGCCTAGTTTTACCAACAAGTTTAACAGCATATTCAATGACATTATCTGCCACAGGCATTCGTCTTATTACATTTTGAAAGTCGATGATTTCCTGAGAACTATATAATGGATTAACATTAACCTGCTGATCTGTCGTTGTGGTCTTAACAACTTCTACTTCTTCTTCGTAAGACGGATACTCTAGATTAATAGCAAACATAAATCGGTCTAGCTGAGCTTCTGGCAATGGATATGTACCTTCTTGTTCTATTGGGTTTTGTGTAGCCAATACAAAATAGGGTAAATCTAATTTATATTGATGTCCTGCAACCGTTACAGCTCTTTCTTGCATTGCTTCTAATAATGCAGCCTGTGTTTTTGGTGGTGTTCTATTGATCTCATCGGCCAGAATAATATTGGCAAATATTGGGCCTTTTATAAATTTGAAATGACGTGCTTCGTCTAATATTTCACTACCCAAAATATCGCTTGGCATAAGGTCTGGTGTAAATTGTATTCGCTTAAAGTTTAAACCTAAAGCACTTGCAATGGTATTAACCATCAAAGTTTTGGCTAAACCAGGTACACCTATTAATAGTGAATGACCTCCAGAAAATATTGAAATAAGTATTTGGTCCACGACATCATCCTGACCAATAATCACTTTGGCAATTTCTAATTTAAGCGACTGATATTTTTTTACAAAGTTTTCTAAAGTTGCAACGTCTGACATGGACTCTTATTTTTTTAACCAATTACTTTTATAATCACAGTCTCTGTACTCACCATTAATTTTTATATAAGTGTCCATGATCTTTTCCTTCTGCCACTTTTCAATAGCTTTAAACTGCTTTTCTTGTAATGCCAATCGTTTGATTTTTAAATAATCACGAGAGAAATCTGCCTCATGCTCATCAATACGATCGGTTACAGTGATGATCTTAAACTTAATTTGATTAATTCTATCCTGATCTTGAAGTACCGGACTAATTTCGCCATCTTTTAAATCCTGAATTTGTGTATACAATTCTGGATCCATCTTGGTCAGTTCAAAATTAAAATCTTGAGTTGTAGGATTGGTTAATTGTCCACCTTCGAATTTTGTTTCAGTCTCGTCACTAAATTCTCTTGCAGCCTCTGCGAAGGTCAAAGTACCATCGACAACACTTTCTCTTACCTTATCAATCTTATCTTTTGCGGCTTGTATAGATTCTTGCGTAACTTCTGGGCGCAATAAAATATGACGCACATCGTATTCTTGTCCTCTAATTTTTTCTAACCAAATGATATGATAGCCAAATTCTGTTTCAAACGGTTCTGATATTTCACCTTCTTGAAGTGAAAAAGCCACGTCTCTAAATTCTTTAACCATTCGTGGTTGTTTTCTATTTAAAGTGTACTTTCCACCTGTGCGCTTAGAGGCTGTGTCATCTGTATAAAACAACACTTTCGTGGTGAAACTAGCACCATTCTCTTCGACGTCTGCTTTGTATTCCTTAAGTCTATTGATAACCTCTTGTTTGGCTTCTTCTGTGACTTCTGGTATCACTACAATCTGCGCTACCTTAAGTTCCGTACCAAAAACAGGTCTTTCATCTTTATCAAGACTATTAAAAAATTCTCTAACTTCTTCTGGTGTTACTTCAATGTCTTGAATCACTTTCTGTTGCATCTGACCAGCCAAAGATTGATTTTTATTGATCTCAAACATTTCCTCGCGCAAGCTTTGCTCAGAGTCTTTATTGTAAAACTCTAAGAGCTCAGCCATAGAGCCATTAGTACTTTGTAAAAATGCATTTATTTGCTGATCTATTTGCGATCGTATTTGCAGTTCATTCACCACAATACTATCTTGTATTGCATGGTGAGCATATAACTTACTTTCTAACATAGAGCCAAACAGTTCACAACGTGAAACACCTTCAACACTTCCGCCACTGGCTTTAATTTGCTCAATTTCTCTATCTAAGTCAGAATCTAAAAGGATGTAATCACCAATCACTGCGGCAACACCATCTACTTTAAGTCGCTTACTAACCTTTATAGTATCTTGCTGTTTAATGTCTTCCTCTTCTATTATAATTTCTTGTGCACTAACCGTATATATACTCAGAATACCTAATGAGGCATATATGAACGATTTAATTATATATTTCAAATTGATTGTTTTTAATAGCATCCTTTGTAATGTCATTTTCTAATTGCTTAATTAACTCTAATTTCCGCTTGTTAATTACGATTTGATTTATTGATGGTCTCACATATTCTAATGGTGCATAGTCGTTTTGAGAGAGTACATCTTTGACTTGCATCAAATATAAGTTTAATGAATCTGTGAGTTGTATATAATTAGATTTTTTTAACAGTTGAGCACTATTTTCATTTGTTACCACAGGAATCTTTTCTGCTATCTGGCTAGCCTTAATCCAAATAGAATCATTTAGTGAATACGATTTAAATTGTACTGCTATAGAATCTAAGTACACTTTATCTTCGCCATTGAATCTTCTAAATTTTTCTTTAATATCTTCAAAATTTAATGTGTTTTGGGGTAGACTAACATATCTAAACTTAACAAGTTGATTATTAAGCTTAAACGATTCTTTGTTTAATTCATAAAATGAATTAGCTTCTTCGTTGGTAACCGAAGTGTCTATAGTCTTATTAACCAATGCCTCTAGATAGGCTTTGGTAAACAAGTCATTTTTGTATTGCTCCACCAATTTTTGGTACTCTTCTTGTTTTTTTGCAGGTAAATTACGTTGTGCACCCTCCATCAATAAAAGCTGTCTTGCCCAATTACTGATGTAAGAATTAACAATAAGTAAACTATCTTCTGTAGAAGCACTCTCTGGTACTAGACCCTTTATGTCTTCTTCATATAAATACTGATCATTCACTCTGGCAATAGGCTCCTGTCCATTTCCATTATTAAAAAATTGACAGCTCGTAAGAACAACACATACAGCGACAAGGACTAAGTTACGTTTCAAGATTTTCTTTTAGTTAATTAGTGTTAGACTTTATGGCCTGCAATACACTCTCATTAATGTTAACTGGATATTTTTCTCTTAGCGAAGCTATCCATTGGAGTTCAATTTCGTTCTGGTAATCATTAATTACATTACCCTTGGCTTCTTCAAAAGTTTTAATACCAGCCTCGAGTATTTCTTTAATTTTTATGACTTGGTAAGCTTCGTTATGGAAGTAAATTTTAGAAACACCTTCTTCAACCACCAGATCATTGGGTAACCTCTCGTCTTCAATATTAAATACTCCTGATGTAAATATGACATTTTGCTGATCATTATCATTTAATTCTGAACTAATTGATTCTTGAGAGTTACCTTTTTTTAGAAGCTTCAATACTTTTTTGGCGTCTTTTTCAGAAGCAGTGTTAGCAACAAATCCTTCTATTCGTCTTGGCCATTGATAATTAACTTTATTAGCCTGATAATACGCTTGTAATCCTACGCTATCTTTTGCGGCTTTATTCCAAATTTCTTTTTCCATTAAATCAAATAACAACAAGCCATCTCTGTATTCCTTTAAAATATTTGCAAACTCTTCATTTTCATTTTCAAGGTTTTCTTCTCTATACTTGAGAATTGTTCTTTCAAAAAAGGAATTAAACTCCTTATCTATTATTATGTTGAATGCCATTGATTTCCCCATATATGCACCTTGAGCAGCTTGTAAATGTTTTGCAAAATCTGAATGGTTATACTTTTGATCATTTATAGTGAAAATGGTTAAATCACTTTCTAAATTCTCTGGTGCTCGCCAGGTTCGCTTAAAATAAGATTCGTTAAGTATATTTTTAAAATAGGGTTTGTAATCTTCATTTATAGAAATGTCGTAACGCTTTTTTAACTCTTCAACCATTGCTGAGTTTATTAATTTAGATCGTGCATCACGCTTCACCCTATTTTCTAATTCGGGTCTCATTTCTTCTAAGTCTGGTAATGGCTTTTTATCTATAAGTTTTACAATATGCCAACCAAACTTTGTTTTAAAAGGCGCGGTGTAATCGCCATTATTTTGCAATTGAAATGTCTCATTTTCAAACACTTCTGAACTAAGTTGGCCACTTTTAAATGGACTTAATTCTCCACCTTTTCTGGCCGAACTTTTATCATCAGAAAACTGTTTTGCTAAGGCGTCAAACGACTCACCTTGCTCTAACTTCTTATAAATTTCATTAATCCTAACCTCTGGATTAACCGTTGAATCCTTTTGTTCTAAAGCTATCATAATATGAGCTGCAGTCGCTGTACCTTTGCTCGCTCGCTTATCATGAATCTTTACTATATGATAGCCGTAGGGTGTTCTAAACGGCATGGAAACTTCACCGACCTCAGTGTTATACGCCATGGACTCAAAATCATAGACCATTTTGAATGCTGAGAAATACCCTAAGTCTTCTGCAAAAATTGATGATCCATTATGTACATCTTGTTTAACTTTGTCGTAGCCTTCGGTTAGTACTCTTTCCCTTAAGTCTAAGAGTTGATTATACACTGCAAGTGTATCTTTAGAATTTTCATCTAAGGTTACCAAAATATGAGAGGCCTTAATATCATATTTCATTCGTTCATGAGCTTCTTTTATTAGCGCTTCGGTAACTTTACTCTCTGATAAATAATTTTGTGTTAGTTGTCTTTTATAACTATCAAACTCTCTTTTATATTTGGCTTCTTCATCAAGTTTTAATGCTTTTGCCTCAGCTAATTTTAACTGATATTTTATGAATAAATCTAAATAACCATTAATATCTCGTTGGCTAGCATCCTTCACTAAGTCTAAGTTCTTGTTATATACTCTTAAAAACTCAGAAACCTCAATAGGTTTATCATTAACTGTTAACAGTATTTCTTCTGCGTTTTGCGCATAGGAGCTGCAAAAACCAATAATTGATATTAGGAAAACAATATATCTATATCTCATAATTTACTTATCCTTTTAATAGTTTTTTAATTATTAATACGATACTATATCGTTCAAAAAATTACTTTATTGTTACCCTGAGAAGTAATTGAACAAAAATAATACAATTAGACTATTGAACAAGTATTATTGACTTAGCCTATGAATTAGTGCGCATTTTTTTGCCTGAAAAACGAAATTAATTTATATGACAAAATAGATCATCGATATTATACAGATATTTCTTAAATTAGTGTTTAAATACTATTGTATGATGAAAAATTAC
>JABDIQ010000214.1 GCA_013003655.1 Winogradskyella sp.
AACCTTTGAACCCTTGACCCCTCTTATTCTGTCTTGGGTGTGTCTGGTATGACAATGCGTACCATGACAATATACATATTCATCAGCCATTAGTTTATCTCCTTTTTACTAGTTGTCATAAATACAAAGTCTTCAGTTGCGTTTCTGAAACCATTTTGAACAATATCCCAATATGTTAAAATTGTTTTACCATTTTTAGCAGTCCATAAACCACAACCCTCAGTCCACATACCCTCTCGCCATATGAACTCGTCATTATGTTTTTTTGCTTTGTATCCAATTTTGAACTTTGTTCCTATTTCTACTTTCATATTTTACTCCTATTTGTTTAATGATCGTATCTTAACACAATGGCGACCTAGTCGCCATTGTGCATTTTGTCGCAATTAGTTATGTGATACTAATTGCTCTTTCATTTGTGCTTTTGCAATCGCTATCTTTTCATCTCTAGTCAATTCAACTTCATCAGTTAAAAGATCAGCTAGATTAGTCGGACTATAAATTGAAAGTGCCATTGAACTATGGGCGTCAAGGACAGTTTCATTTAGAGCAACTCCGAGTTTATCAGCTAACTCTTTTGCTTGATCAAAGTATCGGTAAGATTTTAAACCTAACTTTAACTTTTGCATTTTCTCATCAACATGGTTGAAAAGTTTTTCATGTGCCATGACAACATTTTCTTTAGCAACTTCAAACGATTTAAACCAATTATATTCTTCTGTTCCAATTTGAAACATACGATTATGACAATAAGAACTCCCAATTACCCAAATCTTAAAATCATTTTCCCAACTGTTTTTGTGTTTAACAGTTTGATTTGAACTTGAGTTATTGTCGCTATTCCACCCTAGATATTTATTAATCTCACTTTCAGCATTATAAAAACTAGGACTTCTTTTGTCGTAATCATTATTTAGTCTAACTAAATAATCTGGGTCAAGACCTTTTGATCTTAACTCATCTCTATAATAAGAAGTTAGAAATTCTTTATCAGCTTTAAACTGAATATGAACATCATCTAATACTTCTTTTGGATTGCCATTGTAATCGGTATCCATACGAGGTGTTGCGTTTTGAACATAGAAACAATTATCATGGTGCAACTCGCCACCATTTCTTTCGCCATATTTATTAATCATGGTTCTAATTGTGTCTACATCTTCTTGAGGTTGATGAAATCTTACAAGTTGCTCAATCTTTGTTTTAGCGATTGAACGCATATCATTGTAAGTTTGTATTGCGTCTTGGTGTTGTGCTTTGTATTTAGAGCCACTTTCAAAATGGTCTTGGAATACATCAGCAATCACTTTACGCTTTTCAGCGTTAAGTGTTAGTCGTTTTTCTTTTGACATATTATTTACTCCTTTTTGGTTAAGTTGAAATATTAACACAATGGCTAATTAAAGCCATTGTGCAGATTGTCGCAGTTTTATTTTAGTTCTTCAACTATATCTACTTTTATATTTTCCATACCCATTTGATCTGGCTCATCTTCTCTAGCTTCAAAGTAGTCATCATCATGGGTTTCAAAAAGTAATTGAGCCTTTTTTTTATTTTCAGCTTCAACTATTACAGTTTCCCAAATGTCAGCTGTGTAGTGTATCTTATATCTCGGCATATTATTTACTCCTATTTTTAATTGTTAATAAAATCATATTATAGCATGTTTCACGTGAAACATCAAAGTGACACATTGACGCATGCAGTTTAGAATAATTCTAAAGTAAAAAATTTTAGTTTTATTATCCCGACCAACCCACCCCTATTATATCACGAAAAAAAAGAAACTTAAATTCTCCAAATTGTCGCATGGTGCTGCGACATTTTGTCGCAGGGCAATCTGTCATGTTGACAGAGTTTCAAGCATCAAGCCTCAAGCTTCAAGGTGCGACAATAATGTGAATTTAGAAAAATTTTTTTTCGTGCAATAATTCCATTATGTTTAATTTAAATAAATTTGATACACAAAAAGAAATTTGGGAGGAGCCATCTTTAATAGATGAGGTAGTTG
>JABDIQ010000064.1 GCA_013003655.1 Winogradskyella sp.
AAATCGTCTATATCCCTTTTATGCAATCCTATTTCAATTAAAGTGCCTACAATGGCTCTTACCATATTACGTAAAAACCGATCTGCAGTAATGACAAAAGTAATCATATTGCCTTGTTGACTCCAAATTGCTTCTTTGATATTACAATTGTACGTCTTTACATCTGTATTTGATTTTGAAAAACATTGAAAATCTGAATACATAAGCAAAACATCAGCGGCATCATTCATTTTTTTTATATCCAAAGGAAGATGCATCGCATATGAAAAATCATATTCAAAAACATCCTTAGTCGTGCAGATGCGATAATTATATGTTCTGCTTATAGCGTCAAATCTTGCGTGGGCATCAGGGTCAACCTCAATAAGGTTTAATACAGAAATATCTGAAGGAAGTAATGAATTTAATTTATACGTAAGTTGATCATTGTCAATACTCTCATTATAATCAAAATGGGCAAACATTTGTGATGCGTGCACGCCAGTGTCTGTTCTTCCCGCTCCGACTACACTTATCTTATCCGATAATAAGGTAGAAAGCGCTTTTTCAATAACCTCTTGAATAGTTACTGCATTTGGCTGTATCTGCCAACCATGATAGGCTTTTCCGTTATACGCTAGTTCTATGATAAATCTCAATCTATATCTTTACTTTTGTTTGCAAACAAAGATATATAGTTTTACGGGTTTCCATTTTAGATTAACATTTAATGAAGAAAATTTTATTATTGTCAGATACTCACGGTTATATGGATGATGACATACTTAAATATGTAAAACAAGCAGACGAAGTATGGCATGCCGGAGATGTTGGCAATATTGAGGTCACTGATGCCATTAAAGACTTTAAACCTTTAAAAGCAGTATATGGAAATATTGATGATGCTAAAATTAGAACCGAATTACCTGAGCATAATAAATTTAAATGCGAAGATGTAAAGGTGTGGCTAACTCATATTGGTGGTTATCCGCCAAGATATAACAAGCGATTAAAACCACTGCTAGAACAAGACAAACCAGATCTTTTTATTTGTGGGCATTCTCATATTTTAAAGGTGATACCAGATAAAAAATTAAATCTACTTCATATGAATCCTGGCGCAGTTGGCAAACACGGCTTTCATAAAGTAAGAACCATGTTGCGTTTTACAATCGACGGAAAGGATATAAAAAATCTTGAAGTCATAGAATTTAATAACCGATAAAAAAACCCGAAGCTTTCACTTCGGGTTTTACGCACTAATACTACTAAGATGTTAGGTTTAACGTAATCTATCCACAGATTTTACGAGATCTTCGTCCTTTTTAATGGCCTTATTGGCTAAGACCAAAAATACGATAGAAAAAATAGGAAGAAGAATCCCAATACCTTTCTCAGAAACCAAAGTTTCTCCAGATAAATTTAGGGTTTGATACACGAATAATCCTAGTAAAACAAAGTTTAATAAGATATTGAGTCGTCCCAGCACAAACTGAGACTTTCTGTTTTTATATAAAAATATAGATATTAGGGATAGCAAGGCAGATCCAAAAAATAAACTATAAAATAAAGGATAATCAATAGCATATATCTTGTCACCAATGTCATTAATCCATAGGTAAAAAACAAACGAAAGCCCTGCTGAAATACCAGCAGATATGAGTAAATACAAGGTTTGAATACGCTGAATCATCTAAATTCTTCGATTAAGGCACAAAATTAAGAGTTTCTTATTAAAAGATAAGTCAAATTTTAAAATAAAATCGTATAATTGCAGTAGCAGAGATGAGATCAACCTTTTAATTCTGCTAATCTTCCGAATTAATTTCACTTTTTACATTTATTTTTTAGAAAAGTTTTAATTAATCATCTTAATATTTTTAATATTTATTTCATAAATACGAATGTTCGAAATTTCACAGTTAAAAGCTAAAAAGCTACCTGAGCTTCAGGAAATAGCTAGCACCCTAAAAGTACCTAAGTACAAATCATTAAAAAAGTTAGAGCTTGTATATCAAATACTTGATTTGCAAGCAGCCAATCCAGAAGCTGTTAAAACAGCAACACCTAAAGCAAAAGAGAATGAGAAGCCTGCTCCAAAGCAGCGAGAACCTCGCAAGACTTCAAACAGATCTAACCAAAATAAAAACCAGGATAAGGATAAGAATCAACAACATGCCATGAAGTTTAATGATTCTAACGATAATAAATCAGATGCGTCATCAAACAAATCAGATAACCAAACAAAAGATCGTTCAAGACAAAACAATAAGCCTAATAATCCACGTTCAGGAAGTTCTGATCAGAATGCTTCAAATCAAAAAAAGGATTCAAATACCAACGATCAGTCTTCGAAACAGGATAACAGAAAATCACACGCGTCAAAAGATAATAATCATCCACGATCAAAAGATCATAACCAAAACTCTAAATCTAACGGAAATAAAGATAATAGAAATCGTTACAGAGAACCAGATTTTGAATTTGATGCTATTATTGAGAGTGAAGGCGTTTTAGACATTATGCAGGATGGTTACGGATTTTTAAGATCATCAGATTATAATTACCTGTCATCTCCAGATGATATATATGTGTCTCAATCTCAAATACGATTATTTGGACTAAAAACAGGTGACACTGTTCTAGGTCATGTAAGACCACCAAAAGAAGGTGAAAAATATTTTCCACTTATTAAAGTAAGTAAAATTAATGGACAAAATCCCCAAGTCGTAAGAGACAGAGTGGCTTTTGAACATTTAACACCTCTTTTCCCTAAAGAAAAATTTAACATTGCAGAAAAGCAAAGCACAATATCTACGCGTATCATGGATTTGTTTTCACCTATAGGAAAAGGACAAAGAGGAATGATTGTATCTCAGCCCAAAACAGGTAAAACCATGTTATTAAAAGATGTGGCCAATGCTATAGCAGCAAATCATCCTGAAGTGTATCAAATGATATTACTCATTGATGAGCGTCCTGAAGAGGTTACAGATATGCAACGTAATGTTAGAGGCGAAGTAATTGCTTCAACATTTGATAAAGAAGCACACGAGCATGTAAAAATTGCAAACATCGTTTTAGAAAAAGCAAAACGACTAGTAGAATGTGGACATGATGTGGTTATACTCTTAGATTCAATCACACGATTGGCAAGAGCATACAATACGGTTCAACCAGCATCTGGTAAAATATTGAGTGGTGGTGTTGATGCAAACGCACTCCATAAGCCAAAACGATTCTTTGGTGCCGCTCGTAATATTGAAAATGGTGGTTCTTTAACTATAATTGCAACTGCTCTAACGGAAACAGGATCTAAAATGGATGAAGTTATTTTTGAAGAGTTCAAAGGTACTGGAAACATGGAACTTCAATTAGATCGTAAAATATCTAACAGAAGAATTTTCCCTGCTATAGATCTTACATCTTCAAGTACACGAAGAGATGACCTATTGTTAGATGATAATACCATACAGCGTATGTGGGTTATGAGAAAATACCTTGCCGATATGAACCCGGTAGAAGCTATGGAGTTTATTAACGATAGATTTAAACAAACACGAAACAATGAAGAGTTCTTAATTTCTATGAATGGATAAAGAACAATTTTCTGTCATAAAAAAGCCCACTTTAAGAAGTGGGCTTTTTTATTTAATGATTAAAGAAAACTTATAGCGCGTTAACGTGCTTAGTTAAGTTAGACTTTATATTTCCAGCTTTATTGGCGTGGATAATATTCTTCTTGGCTAATTTATCAACCATTGATATAACATCAGGTAGCATTTTTTGCGCTTCTTTAGCATCAGTGATCTCACGTAATTTCTTAATTGCATTACGAGTAGTTCTATGCTGATACCTGTTAAGCAAGCGTTTTTTCTCGCTACTTCTAATTCTTTTTAAAGCTGACTTATGATTTGCCATTTCTTTCTTTGTTTTTATTTGTAGCCCGTAGGGGAATCGAACCCCTCTTACCAGGATGAAAACCTGGCGTCCTAGCCGATAGACGAACGGGCCATTATTTATTAAAATCTCTACTTAACGCAGAGCTGTTACTATATAATGAACAAACAATGTTTCCATTGCGGATGCAAAAATACAACTATTTTTAAATGGTGCAACTCCATTTTAATTTTTTTTGAATTTTAATACGCTTTGGCAAATAATACGCGGTAAGGTGATGGTTTTCCTGTATATATACATTTGCCTGGTTCATCAACTTTATCATCTGGAATACACCTAATAGTCGCTTTGGTTAATTCTTTGATCTTCTGCTCTGTTTCTGGAGTCCCATCCCAGTGTGCAGATATGAATCCGCCTTTAGATTCTAACACCTTTTTAAAATCCTCAAATGTATCTACCGAAGAGATGTGATCGTCTCTAAATTTTAGGGCCTTATCAAATAGTTGTTGTTGAATATCCTTTAAAAGTTTAGGAATATAGCTTTCTAATTGGTCAATTGCTACAACTTCTTTAGACAGATTATGACGTTGTGCTAGTTCTACTGTACCATTCTCTAAATCTCTTGGCCCAATAGCTATTCGTAATGGCACACCTTGTAACTCATGTTGTGCAAATTTCGCACCTGGACGTTGCGTATCTCGATCATCAAATTCAACAGTAACACCTACAGATGCTAAAGACGATTTTATTTTTTGCACTAACAACCTTATAGCTTCGTGTTGTTCTTCCGTTTTAAAAATTGGTACTATAACTACTTGGGTTGGTGCTAAGTTTGGAGGTAATACTAGACCGTGATCGTCACTATGGGTCATTATTAAAGCACCCATCAAACGCGTAGAAACGCCCCAAGAAGTTGCCCAAACGTAATCTAGTTGACCTTCTTTATTAGTGAATTTAACGTCAAATGCTTTTGCAAAATTCTGACCTAAAAAATGTGATGTTCCTGCTTGTAAAGCTTTTCCGTCCTGCATCAAAGCTTCTATACAATATGTATCTTCTGCACCAGCAAATCTCTCGCTTTCAGATTTTAGGCCTTTTATCACTGGAATAGCCATAAAATTTTCAGCAAATTCTGCGTACACAGAATTCATGAGCTTAGCCTCGTCTAATGCCTGTTCTTTTGTAGCATGAGCTGTGTGCCCTTCTTGCCAAAGAAACTCAGCTGTTCTTAAAAATAATCTCGTACGCATTTCCCATCTTACAACATTAGCCCATTGGTTAATAAGTAACGGTAAATCTCTGTAGCTTTGAATCCAACCTTTAAAGGTATTCCATATAATTGCCTCACTTGTAGGTCTAACGACTAACTCTTCTTCTAATTTCGCTTCAGGATCTACTCTTAACTTACCAGGCTTATCAGGATCATTTTGCAGTCGGTAATGTGTTACAATAGCACATTCCTTTGCAAATCCTTCTGCATTTTTCTCTTCGGCTTCAAACAAACTTTTAGGAACAAACAAAGGAAAATACGCATTTTTATGGCCTGTTTCCTTGAACATTCTATCTAATTCGGCCTGCATTTTCTCCCAAATCGCGTAACCATAAGGTTTAATAACCATACAACCACGAACAGCCGAATTTTCAGCTAAATCTGCTTTGACAACCAGTTCGTTGTACCATTTGGAGTAATCATCAGCTCTTTTTGTAAGATTTTTGCTCATTTTCAGGATTTTGGCACAAATGTTGTGTTATTGTTAAATAAAAAAATAGTTCCGCAAAACTAACTATTTTTGATATGTTCAACAATAAAATAAAAGAGATATGCAATTTAACAGTACTTTAATTAAGAAATTGCCATTTTATGTTGCACTGAGCACAGTTTTTCTATTGAGCTCATGTGGGTCTTACCAATACGTAGGCTATGACGATGATGGTATCTATAACTCAGACGATAGCGTTATTGTTGTTGAACGTCAAGTAGAAACACCAAACACTACCTCACAAAATTCTGAATACTATAAAGATTATTTTGGTAATACATCTAAAGAAATTGAGAGTATTACCAATGAGAATGAGGTTTTTACCGATATAGACTCTTATGAAGGATCTTACGCAGAGGAAGTTCAAGATACTTTGGACTACAGAACTGGCTATGCTGGCTGGGGACAAGCCAATGATCAGGTCATTATTAATATAGATAACGGACCCAACTGGGGTTGGGGTTGGGGTATGAATTGGTACAATCCATGGGCTTGGAATCGTTGGGGTTGGAATCGTTTTGGATGGAACACCTGGGGCTGGAATACTGGTTGGGGATGGAATAACTGGGGTTGGAACAACTGGGGCTGGAACGTTGGCTGGGGTTGGAATGCTGGTTGGGGATGGAACGCTGGCTGGGGATGGAACAATCCTTACTGGTATGGTGGTAATGCTGGATTTTACCGGAATAACGTAGCCTTTATGAATGGAAGACGTGGATCCCTTTTAGCGAGTAACACCACTATCAATAGAAGAAATGGAACTAGTAGTTATCTCAACGATAGTCGGATTAATAGTTTTAATACGCGAAGAAATTCCGCAAGTACTGGCCGTGTTA
>JABDIQ010000266.1 GCA_013003655.1 Winogradskyella sp.
CACAATCATCTGAGAGAGCAGAATAATTGTTAGACCATGTTATTGTTCCACAAGTATCAGATGCAACTGCACCACCGTTCGATGTCAACCAAGCGTTAAGCTCAGTAGTGTTTCCAGAACCGTCACATTCAACTGTGCTATTACTAGCATCGGTATCAATGGATGGCGGTGTTGTATCTACAACGGTAATCGTTTGATCAGCAGAGGTAGCGTTACCACATTCATCGGTAGCCGTCCAAGTTCTCGTAATAGTTTTAGTGTTACCACAAGCATCCACAACAACATCAGATTCAGTAATAGTTACCGCACCACAAGTATCAGAACCAGTAGCTACACCATTAGCAGCACTAGATTCATCAGCAGTACATTCGATAGTAACATCAGTAGGAGCTGTGATTGATGGCGGCGTCGTATCTACAACCGTAATCGTTTGATCAGCAGAGGTAGCATTACCACATTCATCGGTAGCCGTCCAAGTTCTAGTAATAGTTTTAGTATTACCACAAGCATCCAAAACAACATCAGATTCAGTGATAGTTACAGAACTACAATTATCAGAAGCTGTTGCAACTCCAGTCGTTGCAGATGATGTATCTGAAGTACATTCTACTGTTGCATCCGAAGGGACTACAATGGTAGGAGTAATTTCATCATGAACAATGATTTCTTGTGAACATGATGCAGTATTACCATGTATATCTGAAATGCTATATACTCTTATTATTTTTTCAGGACATGTGTTGTTATCACTTACTTCACTAGTTAATTCAAAACTAGCTGGATTAATTCCGTCAATTCCACCATCATTATCAGTTGCAGAACCACCGGCAGCCACGAATTCAACATAGTTAGCATAAGCATCTGGTACAATACAACTTACTGTTATTGTAGGAGGACAATTAATTTCAGGTGCCTCTTCATCATTCACAGTAACTGTGAATGAACATGTAGATTGATTTCCACAATCATCGATTGCCGTATAAGTAACCGATGTGGTCCCAATATCGTATGTGCCACTAGCATCTTCAGTTAATGTATAATCATTACTAAAAGTCACAGAACCACAAGAATCCGAAACAGTTGGGATTGCAATATTAACATATGCGTTTGATTGGCCAGATGGAGCCGTTACAGTAGCATTAGATGGACAAGAAATTTCTGGTCCAGTAGTATCTTGAACAGTGATTGTTTGATCAGCAGAGGTAGCGTTACCACATTCATCGGTAGCCGTCCAAGTTCTCGTAATAGTTTTAGTATTACCACAAGCATCCACAACAACATCAGATTCAGTGATAGTTACCGCACCACAAGTATCAGAACCAGTAGCTACACCATTAGCAGCACTAGATTCATCAGCAGTACATTCGATAGTAACATCAGCAGGAGCTGTGATTGATGGCGGTGTCGTATCTACAACCGAAATTATTTGTTCAGCTGTTGCTGTTTTACCACAATCATCGGTAGCTGTAAATATTCTAGTAATTTCAAGTGGACAACTTGTATTTGAAACTATTTCATCAATATAAGTTATGCTTACAATAGTTCCATTATCAGATGCTGTATAACCAGTAACATCTTCATAAGAATCTTTTATATCACCAGATTCAGTTGCACTAAATGGATATCTCGCACTTGATGCCGTAATATCATTTTCATCACATCCATTAGTATTTAGCGTAGGTGGCGCAGTAATGGTGGGTGCCTCATTTACATAATCTGTAACATTAATAGGAATTTCAATTGGGGCAATAATAGGATCTCCTATACATAAACCATCAGTTTCATATCCTTGAATAAGATTAAATTCAAAATCAGTTCCGGATGTTTCTCCTGTTCCACTAATTGTGCCTAAAAGAGTTACAAATTCATCAAAATCAGGATCGGTTAATATTGAACAGTCTGTTGTTACTGTATAAGAAAATGTTAGTTCAGCAATTACGTCATCCGGATTGTTAGGTAAAGGAAGCGTTCCCATATTCCACACAATCGAACCGTTATTTACATTTGGAACAGGTGGCGTTAATGTTGGCGCAGAATAGTTGTCTAAAGGAGCATAAACTGGATTTACAGTTCCAGTAAAAGTCAAATTAGTTGGGTCAACGGATAGAGGGATAGGAATATTAAGAGTCGTATTTGTGGTGGCTTCTGTTCCTGTATTTTTAATTTCTATTGTAAAATCAGCAGATTCACCAGGATCTAACGATGTATTTGTAGAAGTATTTGCAACAATTATTTCAGTTTCTGGTATATATGCGTCTACTGAAAAGGTAACATTAAAAATTACATATGTATCTTGACTAGTACCATATTGAAATGATGTAGATGTTTGTTCATTAGTAATATACTTATTATAATCTGGATCAGTTACAACATTACTACCGTTGTCTATATCAAACATTGCAATATCAACACCAGTATTATTAACTAAAGTCGGGTTTCTAGGATTCAATCCAGTATTTATAGAAGAATTAAAAAAGTTAGTAACTGTATTCCCACTGTGACTTAAAGATTCATATAAATTAGTAGTTCTGTTTAATATTCCAAAGGTATCTCCAGGAACTCCAACATCACCTTCACCTGCCATAACTCCAAGCTTAATGTTAATATATCCATTTTCTGCCGTTTTAAAACCATCAATATCAAAGGTGTAATTTGTAACCCCTCCTTCTCTTTGAACATAAGCATGACCATCAAAAACGGTCACATCTCTCCAATTCATTTTAGAGTTTTCATAAACAACAACCATACCCCATCCGCCATAATATCCAATGTTTCCGCCATTACCTTCTAGTGTCGCAATATCCGCAACAAAATATTCTCCTATTCCATTTGCGGTAACATAATCAGTTACTTCAGCATATGCAGAGTACATATCTCCATCTAAACCGGAAGGAAAATAAATGTTATTATTAGGAACAATTGTAGTAGTCGCTATAACGTCTTGGTAAACACCCCCGGCTTTTTTTAATTGAACCTTACGTTTATCAAATTCTTTAGTTTCTGTACCATTTGTAACTGTAAATATTTCATCTGCACCCGCTCTACCTGTCCAATACAATCCTGCGTAAATAATATTTGAACACTCTGGAATAGCATCGTTTTCTTCTGAAAAAGTTATTGTAGCTGACGATGAATTCCAGGTATTAGGATCTCCATCAATATCAACATATACCATATCAGCATTATTATTTGCAGTGGTTGTATAATTTTGCAAAGTAAGATTTGTGTTACCAACCATGGTAAAATCTCCTTTTACGGTATAGATAGTAGTTGAGGGAGATGCACTTGCGGTTCTTGGCGCAAATGGGACTCTAACTTGACTATAACTATTTAATACAGTAATAATTAACAAAAACGCTGAAAACAATAGGGTTCTTGTATAATTCTTATTTGACGTTTTGGTAGTGTATTGTTTTTCCATGCTATATTTTTTAAAACCTAGTAAGTTTTATTGAGGTAAATCATATTTATAAAACACTCTTACTTTAGAATTAACTTTGACAAATTTCAAAATATCTTCATTAGTACAATTAAAATTGCATTTTACTAGAATATATTTTAATTTTTTAAAATCATTGTTGTTTGAGACATCTAATGAATTATTTAAGTCAGCTCTATTATCAAGAGTTAAAATAATTAATTCAACATTTTCTTTATCATAATTTCCGTTAATAAACCCATTAAAAGATTTATAACCCAATAAATCTATTTTTAAAGGTTTTATAGATTCCGAATTACTTTTTAACCCTCCATTATTTATATAAAGAGTAGGATGTTTTTTTAAGGCAAGATCATAGAATCTAGCTTTATCGTTTTTTTTGCTAATTTTCTTTTTTAAACTATAATCCGAAACTTCATAAATTTCATTTTCTTGAGCATTGACATTATTTTGAGCCAAAAACAAAAACAAAATTGATGTTAGAAATATAAAAAACTTGAAAGTCGGCTTATTTTTCATCTTATATTAAAATTAAATTATTTAAATTCTATAAATATTAAAGTTTACAATTAGGCACAATAATGCGTTGAGCATTAAAGCTGTTAATTGAAATACATAATAAACTTTTTGAGGGAAAAAATTGGAGGGATATGTATTGAATAACAATACTATAATAATGTGATATTTTACGATTTGGGTTCATTATCTTTTATTTTAAGTAGGTATAACAAAAGAACGCATATGAAGCTTGTTGGTCAAATTAAAATGATAAATCACTAAAATATTCGATAAAAGAACACAAAAAGCACTTTAACGGCTTAATTTGATGATAATCGATTTTTTATAGTAACTAGTTGTATATAAACTAATTATGTCTAAAAATAACTTGTTTTATCAGTTATAAAATCCTTCTAGTTTTTAAATTTAAAAAGCTTGTATTTCAAATAATTACGAAAAAAAGCCACAATCTTGGAAGATTGTGGCTTTTTTTAATTGGTTGGTTAATATTATTCTTTAACAATATAAAAATATGATCGTCGATTTAGCTGATGCTCTTTTGGAGTACATTTTACACCATTGGAACACTTGTTCAGTAATTGTGTTTCACCAAATCCTATAGCGCTTTCTATGCGCTCTGGAGCAATTCCTCGGGAAATTATATAATCACGCGTAGATTGTGCTCTTTTATTAGATAGTTTTAAGTTGTATTTATCCTTGCCACGGCTATCTGTATGAGACTCAATTTTTATAACCATATTTGGCCTCAGCCTTAGTACATCCACAATGTTTTCTAGCTCATATTCTGCATCCGTTCTAATATTCCATTTGTCATAGTCAAAGAAAATAGGATTGATTACAATTTGATTTCCTCGTATAAGGGATTGTAAGTAGATATTGTGGTCATTTACCTTTTCTTTCTCAATGTTTGTTACAATGTTTTTATGATATTCTTTATAATCTGGTTTTTCAGCAAAGACAGTGTATTGTTGGTCACAATCTACTTCAAATTCATATTCTCCGATTTCATTAGTTTTTGTTTCATTTATAATTTTTCCAACTTTGTTTATAAGCTTAATAGTAACTTCTGGGAGTACGATATTTGATAAACTATCTTGCACGATACCAGTTATTATTTGAGAACATTTAAAAGCATTAAAACTATAGATATCATCATTTCCTATTCCGCCAGGTCTGTTAGATGAGAAAAACCCTGTTTTGTTTTCTTTTTCAGACATTTCAAAAAACGCAAAATCGTCATAACCACTATTGTATGGTGCACCTAAATTTTCCGGTTCAGCATTAGGATCTTTTATGAAATTCGACTTAAAAATATCCAATAAACCTAGATTTAAATGTCCATCAGATGAAAAGTAAAATGTGCTATCCTTACTCACAAACGGGAACATTTCCCGTCCTTCAGTATTTATTTTGTCACCTAAATTTTTAGGTTTCCCATATTTGTTGTTTTCAAGAATATCTACTTCGTAAATATCCGTTTGACCAAAACCACCTTCTTTATCTGTAACGAAATATAATTTTTTGTTATCAGCGCTTAAAGCAGGATGTCCTATTGAATACACATCATCATTAAAAGGCAATTCCACTATGTTTTGCCATATACCTTCAATTAACGTTGCCTTATATATTTTTAAATGAGAAGTTCCTTTTTTATCGTAGTCGATTTTGTTTTTTCTAGTTACATTATCTCTAGTAAAATACATTGTTTTACCGTCATTCGATATGGTAACCGACGCTTCATGATAATCTGTGTTTATCTTTGAAGCTTGAATTAATTCAGGCACACCAAATATAAAAGATTCTAGGTTTTCTTCAATATTTACTTGATAAAGATCTAAAAAAGGCTCCTTATTCCATGCATATTTTTTGGTTTCATCTTCTCCACGGGCTGAAGCAAAAATTAATTTATTATTAAATTTAAATGATCCAAAATCTGAATATTTTGAGTTGATTGGTAAATTATAAACATCGATAATTTGCTTCGCATCAATGTTATTAAATTCATCATATTTAGTGGAGTTATCATCGTCATAATTCGTGATTCGACTGTCGTCGTTTTGAATGGTAATAAATTTTTTCAACCATATATCAGCTTCCGTGTAGTTGCCTAAACTTTTTAAGGATTGAATATATTTGTAAATATATTCAGGATTTATTTTTTCATACTTATTCACTGCCATACCGTACCATTCTGCGGCTTTTTCAGAATTGGAATTATTATAATAGCAATCTCCTAAACGCGTTAATACGTGTTCAGAATCATCACCTTTTATTACGGCTTTTTCATATAATTCACTGGCCTTTACGTAGCCGTAATTTCCAAAAAACTTATCAGCTAGTTTGACTTGGCTAAAAATTATAGAACTGCAAAATGTAAATGTAATTATTAAAATTTTTGATTTCATAGTGTCTATTTTAGAAAAATCTAGGTGATTTTATACGTTTGCTTTTAAATACTTCATACATAAGTAAAACTTCATGAGTTCCGCTAGTGTAAGGTCTTATATCTGAGATTGGATATTCATAAGCATATCCGATTCGAAATTTTTTAGATACCTGGAAATCTACAATTCCACCAATGGCTGCAGCAGATTCATTGATTCTATAAGATCCTCCAAGCCATAAAACATCATTAAATAAGAAATTTGCGGTCATATCAAATGATAAAGGAGCACCATTTGTAGCTTTTAGCAAATAGGCAGGCTTAAATTTGGTAGTGGCTCCTATATTAAACACATATCCACCTGTTAAATAGTAACTTACACGTTCGAGAGCTACATACGAGTTGTTGCCATTAGTACTGTAGTTATAATCATTATTTAAAATTCTTGGTGAGGATAAACCTATGTACCATTTGTTAGAATGTAAATAAATTCCTATACCAATATTTGGTGTCCACCTGTTAGAAATATCATTAAAAAACGGATCTACATTTACATTGGGGTCATTAAAAATTTCCTGATCTAATCGATATTGAGTAAAACCAGCTTTCATTCCAAAAGCTAATTTTGATACAAGACCAACTGGAATTGTATATGAAAAGTCCCCATACAAATATGTGAAATTTTCATATCCAAGTTGATCATTAATAAATGAAAGACCTAATCCAACTCTATCGTTTCTTAAAGGGGTATGTATTGAAAGGGTCTGTGTCATTGGTCCGCCTTCTAAACCAACCCACTGACTTCTATGCAATCCAACAACACTTAATGTCTCTCTACTTCCTGCATACGCTGGATTTATAGAAATAGTGTTATACATATACTGTGTAAATTGAGGTAGTTGTTGTGCAACCCCAAGCCAGCAATTGAGTACTATAAAAATAACGACGTTAAATTTTAATAACTTCATAATTTATTTCTATTTATTTTGTTCCAACGTAGAATCCTTTAGCAAAAGGCTTCAAGCCACTGTTTCTTAAATTAATAATATAATAGTATGTACCATTCGGTACTTTGTCGGCGCTTCCTACTGAATTTGAATGCACATATCCGTTCCAATCATTTTTATAGTTGGATTTTTCATAAATCTTAGCACCCCATCTATTAAATATTTGAAT
>JABDIQ010000069.1 GCA_013003655.1 Winogradskyella sp.
GGTATTACAGAACATTTAAATCTAAATCTAGAACCTACATTTAAATATCAGATCAACGGATTTAATAATACGTCCGGTGATTTTCAACCGTTTTTTGTAGGGTTATATTCAGGTATTAGTTTTAAGTTTTAGGTTGGTTAGGTTATTGCATCAATTAAAAGCAATGATGACTGCAATAATGACAAAGCTACTTCTTTATGACGTAGCTTTTTTAGTGGTATATGCATTAAGTTTATTTAATATAATTGCTCTTGTTTTTGCGTTCAATGTCTTGGTATCCTCTATTGATAATCCATCGGTTTTTAAGAATTTATGCACGTTTACTCTCATAACACCAGGTCCGCCACTAAAAAATGTATAAGAAAACCGTTTTTTATTGTCTGCAAAAGTGATCGGTACAACTGGAATTTTATGATTTATAGCCAATCTAAAAGCACCGTCTTTAAAGTTATCTAAAACAATATGCTCCTCAGGAACGCCTCCTTCAGGAAATATGCAAATACTTAAGCCTTGTTTTAGTCTGCGCTGTGCTCTTAAAAAAACTGCTTGTCTACTCTTAGGATTGTTTCTGTCTACCAAAATGCAGGTGCGTTTGTAAAAAAAGCCAAACAATGGAATTTTAGCTAGTTCTTTCTTCCCTACAAAAACAAATGGATTTTTAACCGTTGCTAGCATTAGCATAATATCTACCATAGATGTGTGGTTTGCTACCAACATATAACTATAACTTAATTGTAGACGTTCTTCGTACTTGATTTTGTAAACAAAACCCATTCCTATTAAAATGAATTTCGCCCAAAAACGCGCTAATTTAAAAAAGAATGGATACCACTTTTCTCGTGAAATGGATACTAATAAAATAGGGAATAATACTATAATTGGTAAGGCTACTAGAACGTAAAACCAAATACGATAGATTAACCAAAAAGGATATCTGAGTAGAACCATTGCGCCAAATCTATGGAATAAAATTAAAATGTTATATGAAATAAATTAACTTTGTCATTTGTTTAATCTCAAGCTCTTCACCACGCATAATTAAATTATGGCAAGAATTTTAACTGGAATACAAAGTACAGGAACTCCTCATTTAGGCAATATTTTAGGTGCTATAATACCTGCAATTGAAATGTCTAAGGACAGTAAAAACGACTCTTTCCTTTTTATTGCAGATATGCATTCACTCACTCAGATAAAGGATGCTGAGCTTTTAAAACAAAATACCTACTCTACTGCAGCGGCGTGGTTAGCTTTTGGTCTAGATACTAATAAAACCGTTTTTTACCGCCAGAGCGATGTGCGACAGGCCACAGAATTAACCTGGTATTTAAGCTGTTTTTTTCCATACAAAAGATTAAAGTTAGCCCATAGCTTTAAAGATAAGGCAGATCGGTTAGATGATGTTAACTCAGGATTATTTACCTATCCTATGTTAATGGCAGCTGACATTCTACTTTATGATGCAGAAATTATTCCAGTAGGTAAAGACCAAGAACAACATATTGAAATTACTCGAGACGTAGCCTCTCGCTTTCATGCTAAAATGGGCGAAACGTTCGTATTACCAAGAGCTGACATTCAAGAAAGCACCATGCTTATACCTGGAACCGATGGTGAGAAAATGAGCAAAAGCAAAGGAAATACTATAGATATTTTTCTGCCCGAAAAGAAATTACGTAAACAAATAATGTCTATTAAAACAGATAGCACTCCACTAGAAGAACCTAAGGATTGGAAAGCCTGTAATTGCTTTTCAATTTATAAATTATTGGCTTCGAAAGGTGAGATAGAAATCATGAAATCTAATTACGAAAAAGGCGGCTATGGCTATGGTCATGCCAAACAAGAATTATTTCAACTTATTATAGATAAATTTAAGACGCAAAGAGAACTGTACGCCTACTATATGAATAATGTCCAAGCCATTGATGAGGTTTTAATGAAAGGTGCAATAAAGGCTTCAACTGTTGCAAATGAAGTACTAAACAGAGTACGCGCAAAACTTGGGTATTAAAAAATAATAGTTTAATATTGATTACAATGAGAATTATTTTAACATCTATTGCACTGCTAACACTGCTTTTTAAGTCTTACGGCCAAGAGGGCTTAAGCTTTAAAACGGATCAACAGTTTTATCTTAAAGGCAAGTCCACCATTATAGGCAATACAATATTAAGCACTCACAAATCAAGAGCATATAACGATAATTCAGGTATTAATGACCTTTTAAAGTTAGAACATATAGATGTTGATGATGACAGGTCTACATTCAATTCTAGTAAGGCTATATTAGATTTAAACGTCAATCCGTCTAAGTTAAAATATGCCGCCTTATACTGGAGCGCAATTTATAAATATGACAAAGGTAAGAAGGTTATAGAACGTACTGATAATGGTAAAAAAACGTTACAACGCGTTGTGTACGACGGTAAAGAATCGCGCTCTAACGATGTCCATAAGGTTATACTAAAATTGCCAAACGGTGCTGATACCTCTATTAACGGATCTATTATTTTTGATAGTTACCAATCTCAATTGTTTGAGGATACCAAACCTTACGTTTGTTACGCAGATGTAACAGACCTTTTAAAATCTCAAAACAGTTTGAGTGGTATTTACACATTAGCAAATATTAGAGCTACTGAAGGGTACGTTTCTGGTGGTGCCTCTGGTGGTTGGTTGTTGTATATGATCTACGAAGACGACGAAAGTGCCAATAAATTTTTCACCACATTCAATGGATTTGTTGAAGTCGCTGAGAAACCAGTAGATATCGTTTTTTCAGGATTTAATACAAGTGGCATTGGCAAGGTAAACACCTCTTTATCTCTTGGTGCGCTCGAAGGTGATCGGAAAATACGAGGCGATGATTGTTTGTTTTTTGATTCGTACACAAAAAAATACGTTCCGCTTACTAGTCCTTTGAGACCTGAAAACAATTATTTTAATGGTTCTATTACTGTAGATGATCCTGCTTTTACCAACCGAATTCCTAATAGTAGCAATAACTTAGGCTTTGATCTTGTAAAACAAAACATTCCCTATAATAACACAGCATCTTCTGCAAATGATTTAACACGAACCGCGTTTCGATTTAAAACCACTTCAGACAGATTTTATTTATTCTTTGTTGCTTTTGAAACAGAAATTAGTGCAATGTCAGCTGACACTAATAACGATATTGCTTTAAATGATACCTCAGCAATCAAAACAAAAGACATTAATACTATAAATACCACCAAAACTAACGGAACATCATCATCTAAGAAAAGTGTCACTCCAAATACTAATATGGACAACGTACCCACTGATGAATTAACACAAGAGGAAGCGCTTGCAAAGATCGTAGCGCTTAAAACAACAAGAGTACCTAATCTTACCGAAGGTTATTATTTGGTAACCAATGTGTTTGCTATTGAAAAAAACGCCTTAAAATGGATGAAGTTTTTACTCAATAATGGGTATAATCCTGGAGTTTACATAAACCCAGAAAATGGCTGGCATTATGTCTATGTTGATGATAGTGAAGATCCCCTTCCTGTATATTTAAAACGAAAGGAAATTTCGTCTGAATCTTTTTTCAAAGATCTTTGGATTCATAAAATCAATTTATAATCCATTATATAATTTCAAATTGTTTGCCTGGCAACGGTCTTACTACGCCTTTAAGTTCCATATTTAGTAGTATAGATGCTGCTTTGTAGGTTGGTAGTTTGCAATGAAGTGCTATACTATCTAATTGCTGTTTATTAGACGTTTGTAAAAAAGAAAATACTTTTTTTTCATCTTCATCTAATTCTACAAATAGCTTTTTCTGAACAACTGGTTGCTGCTCATCCTCCAATTTCCAGTTAAGCATATACGGTATATCAAGAGGATTAGACAATAAATGAGCCTTTTGGTATTTAATAAGATTATTACAACCACTGCTAAATTTATCTGTGGTTCTTCCTGGTAATGCAAATACGTCTCTGTTATAATTAAGAGCCATATCTGCCGTTACTAAACTTCCACCTTTCTCAGCAGATTCAATCACTATAGTGGCCTCACTTAAGCCTGCAATGATTCTATTTCGCTTTAAAAAGTTGTTTCTATCAAAGGGGTCAGTACTCCAAAAGTCAGTAATAAAACCACCGTTGTTTTCTATGTCCGCAACATACTTTTTATGAACTTTAGGATATATTTGATTTAGTCCATGTGCTAAACAACCTACCGTTTGTAAATTGTGTTTTACTGCTGCCTTTTGAGCTACTATATCTGTACCATATGCAAAACCAGATACAATAACTGGATTATAAATTGCTAAGTCTTCAACCAATCGTTCGCAAAACGCTATGCCGTTTGTGGTGATCTGACGCGTACCAACAATACTTATTATATTTTTATTTGAAAGGTCTATATTCCCCTTTTGAAATAGTATTACTGGTCCATCTATACAATGTTTTAATTTATCTGAATATGTAGCATCAGTAAAGTATTGTACTGTAATATTATTTTTTTCTATAAACTTTAATTCGTTCATAGCCTCTTTCATATGAATGCTATCATGAAGCCCTTCTATTGTAACTGTTCCAATACCATCAATTTTTAAAAGGCGCGATCGTTTTTCTTTAAATACAGCTTCTGCTGAACCACAATGGTTAATGAGCTTTTTTGCTGTGGTATCGCCTATTTTAGGTACGTGAACCAATGCTAAAACATAAGCAAGTTCTTGCTGGGTCATAAGAATTAAAACTTTTAAGGTTACAAGAAAATAAAATTTTTGTGATGTTAATAACTAAAGCACATGAGATTTTATTCAGAATT
>JABDIQ010000017.1 GCA_013003655.1 Winogradskyella sp.
GCTTCGCCGTTAATTGTTACAGTTGTGGTTTGTCCATAAAAAGCAAGTGAAAATAAAAGGCAAAAAACAAGACTAATTTTTTTCATTGTACTGGTATTTGATTTGGTTTTAGTAAAGCTAGTAAAAATTATGAATTAATAGTTATTTTGAATATAAGCGTCCTTTCCATTTATACTTTAAAAAAGGAGATGCTAGAGCTACATATATACAAATTAAAGGGTATATAATACTAGATAGTAGTACCGATGGTAAAACATCTTCTTTATTTAAGAATCGTGCAGTTTTAAACAGTAATAAAAAGTCAATACTTAGCTTGATCACTGCCAAACTAAGACAAATGTTAGACGTTAACAGATTGAAATAGAACAGTGGTACTAGTGATAAGAAAATCAAATTGGCCCATACCACAATTAATCCGGTGAACTTAGCCATAAATAATTTTGATCTCGTTGTTTTTGAAGCCCAACGCACACGTTGTTCTATCAATAGTCGGAATGATTTAACAGGAGCCGTTTTAACAACGGCGGCTTCACATTTTAAGTACTTGACCTTCTTTGGGTCTAATTTTATCAGTTTTTCTAACAGAAAAATATCATCACCACTAGCAATATGGTTGTTTCCGTTAAAGCCATTTAAAGCAATAAAAACAGATTTTTTATAGGCAAGATTTGCACCATTACATAAGAATGGATGATTTAGTCCAAAACCACCGATGGTTGTGCCCTGTAAACTAAGCATATCTAATGCTTGATAACGTTCTATAAAATTTGTTGTAGCATCAATAACCACTGGTGCAACAATGCAGTTCGGCTCTGAATGATCTATAAATTGATCTATAGCATCTAGCCAATATTTGGGCAGTATACAATCTGCATCTGTGGTAACAATCCAGTCGTTTAGAGCCTCTTCAATGGCCATTGAAATGGCTCTTTTCTTAGGCGAACCGTCTGAAGGTGGAAGATGTAATATCTTATAATTAACTTTTTTATTGCTGAAAAAATCAGTGATGATCTCATTAGATCTATCGTCTGATTGGTCATTAACAAATAGGACTTCAAACAGTTCATGAGGATAATGCAATGCATTAATTGAAACTATTAATTTTTTAAGATGTTTCTCTTCATTTCGAAATGGTATAACTATGGAAAACGCTGTTTTTGGTTTCAAGTCCTGTAAATAGAAGGTATCAATCCTATCAAAACCATAAGCTAAACTTCCTATGAGCATTAGATACAAGATTATAATAGTGATAACAGTTGTGGATATAATCATGTCTTGGCTATAGGTAGTTTATAATTCAATACAACATAGCTTCCTAACAGACTTGGTACGACAACATTTAAAAGCCACATGATGGTAGTAATACATAAAATGGTCAAAGGGTCAATATTAAGTAGCGAAAACAAATAAACAGCAACACTTCCTCTAATAATAACATCAAATACGTTAATTACAGGAATAAGAGATGCTATGAGGTACATGCTTGCAATAAAGGCCATTGCAACGAGATACTCTATCTCTATTCCAAAAATGTGTAATAAAAAATAATACTGAAATGAAAACAGAGCATATCTAAGCATTGAAATAGCGAAGCATTTTAAGTTTAACGAAACCGGTAAGGATTTCAAAAAAGTCCAGACAGTTTTAACGGAGTAACCTTTAAAACGAATGCGCGTTCTACTTAATCCAAAAACAGTTATGGTTAATAGTGAAGTAAAAATTACTAGAAACTTTAAAATGCGATAATAATTTACGTCGAGCTGGTAGTTGTAAATAAGAAAACCTAAGCCAACAACACCAACCATTAATGTAACCAACAATTGAGCTAAGTGACCAACAAGATTTAGTAGAGCAATCTTAGGCCGTAACTTGGATTTAAAATAAAGAATCTTTGCGCCATAATCACCTAATCGCTGAGGTGTAATTTGTGAAGCCGTAAGTCCTGCAAGTGTGTGCTTAAGAGCATCATTTAACGATATTTCAGACACGAAAGACACAAGTTGTTTCCATTTTAGTGATTCTAATAAAAAGTTTCCTAGGCTTAGACAAAATAAAATCAACATATTATTAATACTGAAGATGCCGTTGTTCCTCAAAGCAGATACAAATGAATTATAATCTAATAATTCATTAGTTGTGAGTTTGTTATAAATAAAATAAATAGCACCTACTACAATGGCTAATTTAATAGCAACAAAAAAGAATTGTTTAGTTTTGTAGGGCAACTTTGAACGCATATTGCAAAATAATTTAATTTCACCTAAATGTCACCATTTAACTTAAAAACCATTAGTTGTGTAGTTGTATTTTTAGTTGCTTTAAGCGGCTTTGCGCAACAGCCAAATTTTGATAAATGGCGAGCACAGTTTGCTTTAGGTGTCAACCATCCTGCAAACTCCGGTTTTGCAAATAATGTTGAAGCAAAACCTGTAAATTTTCCAACCATAAATCTGGGTGTTCAACGAATGATCACCAGACAAATAGGAGTGAGATTAGAGTATGGATTTAATCGGTTTTCTAATAACGACAATTCACCAGAATTTAAAATAAATTATTCCAGAATAAATGCGTTGGCAGTGTTTGATCCTCTAGATTATATTAAGGTATTGCCGGAAAAACTAAGATTGTTTTTTCATGGCGGACCTGGTCTTACATTTATTAAGCCCTTAGGAAATCTTACTGCGAATAAGGAAAACTACTTAAATCTTAATATTGGTTCTCAAATCCATTACGATTTAAGTGAAACGGTTACCGTATTTACAGATCTGTCTTATTTGCTTGGAATTAGTACATCTTACGATTTTGATCCTGCACTGGCAGGTCTCGGAGAATTCAAAGGGAATTTATTGACGTTTACTGTAGGTATTTCAATTTCACTTACACACTGCTATTACTGTAATAAATGAAGGCGGAAAAAATTATTTTAGGTATTGATCCAGGGACAACCATAATGGGTTTTGGACTTATCAAGGTCATAGGGAAACAAATGCAATTCATGCAATTAAATGAGTTGCAATTAAAAAAATATGACGATCATTATTTAAAACTAAAACTAATTTTTGAACGTACTGTAGAACTCATCGATACGCATCACCCAGATGAAATAGCCATCGAAGCTCCTTTTTACGGCAAAAACGTTCAAAGTATGCTAAAACTTGGTAGAGCACAAGGTGTAGCTATGGCAGCAGGTCTATCAAGAGAAATACCTATTACAGAATACTCCCCAAAAAAGATAAAAATGGCGATTACTGGAAACGGAAATGCCAGTAAGGAACAGGTTGCAAAAATGTTGCAAAGCTTGTTAAAACTCAAAGAACTGCCTAAAAACTTAGATTCTACCGATGGTTTAGCTGCAGCAGTTTGTCATTATTACAACATGGGTAAAGTACAATTGGGTAAGAATTATACAGGTTGGAGCGCCTTTGTAAAACAGAATGAAAAACGCGTAAAAAAATAAGTGGTTGGCAGGTATATATATTCATATTCCATTTTGCAAACAAGCGTGTCACTATTGTGATTTTCATTTCTCCACGTCCTTAAAAAAAGCTGATGAAATGATCCTTGCTTTGGCCAAGGAATTAGAACTGCGTAAAGAAGAAATTAATGAACCTATTCAAACCATTTATTTCGGTGGTGGTACGCCTAGTATTTTAAGTCCATCTCAGCTTAATAAATTAATAGACGAGGTTAGCAAACATTACAAGGTTATCAATGATGCTGAAATTACCATTGAAGCAAATCCAGATGATTTAAGCGCTAGTACCATCAAAGATCTTGCTCAGAGTCCAATAAATAGATTATCCATAGGTATACAATCATTTCATGAAAAGGATTTAAAACTCATGAACAGAGCACATAATGCGTCCGAGGCTAAAGCATGTCTAGATGAAGCCATGACGTATTTTAATAATGTATCAGTAGATCTTATTTATGGTATTCCAAAGGCAACAAACGAGGATTGGTTAGCAAATATAAACACAGCATTATCGTATAAGGTTCCTCATATTTCTAGTTATGCCCTCACGGTTGAGCCAAAAACGGCATTGGCCTCGTTTATAGAAAAAGGAATTATTGATAATGTGGATGATGAACAGGCGTTAGACCAATTTAATCTTTTAAAAGACAAACTAGAGAAAGCTGATTTTGTACATTACGAACTATCTAATTTCGGAAAGGAAGGCTTTTTCAGTAAAAACAATACTGCGTATTGGCAAGGAAAATCCTATTTAGGGATTGGTCCGTCAGCGCATTCATTTAACGGTGTTCAACGTAGTTGGAATGTTAGAAATAACACTAAATATATAAAGGCGATTAGCTCAGGTACACTACCTCATGAGATAGAACAGTTAACAATTACTGATCAATACAATGAGTATATCATGACAGGTCTCAGGACCATTTGGGGAGTAAGCCTCTCCAGAATTGAAAAAGATTTTGGAAAATCCTATAAAAAGTATCTAATCAAACAGTCAAGTTCTTTTATAAATGAACATTTATTGTATATTGATGATGATCGATTGTTTACAACCAAAAAAGGACAATTCTTAAGCGACGGCATCGCAGCACAACTTTTTAAACTTAATTTATCTTGATAGCACAAATTCAATTAAAATCTAGAAAAATAACCATTGACCTATCTAAACCATTAGATATTTCTATTCCAATAAGTTCCAACCAAAATAATGTCAATGCATGGTATATAGGGGCTCCACAAATAGAACCAGAACAGATTGATGGTGATACTATTAGTGTAGAACAAGGCGCTTCTGTAAATTTTAATTCTATTAGATTTAACCCACATTCTCACGGCACACATACTGAAACAGTGGGTCATATCACTAAAAAATCGTATTCTATAAATAAATATTTAAGACAATTCTTCTTTTTGGCCGAAGTGGTTACCGTTGCACCTGAAAAAATCAATGACGACTATGTAATTTCAAGAAAACAACTTCAATTTGCAATAGGAAATAAAAAAAGAGATGCCATAATTATACGAACATTACCAAATACCAAAGATAAACTAACTAAGCAATACTCTAATACCAACCCTACGTATATGCTAGTTGATGCCATTGAATATTTAAAAAAGAAAGACATAAAGCATTTGTTAATTGATTTGCCAAGTGTTGATAAAGAGCAAGATGATGGAGAACTTTTGGGGCACAATGCGTTTTGGAATACTCAGGGAAAATTGAGATTAGATGCAACAATTACCGAATTTGTATTCGTGCCCAACACTGTAGAGGATGGGTGTTATATCCTAAATTTACAAATAGCACCTTTTGAAAATGATGCCACGCCTAGTAAGCCAGTATTATATAAAGTACAAGACTAATGGAAACGTTTTTTATCATTATTATTAGCATATTAGTCACCTTGGGCGTTGTGACCGTGATACGGCAATGGCGCACAAAACAGCTGGTAAATACTCAGTCAGTGATATTACTAGATAGAATTAAACGCGTTTGTAAGTTTACAACAGTTGAGGGTGATTTTGCAGAGATCTATCATTATGAAGACGTAAAAGAAAAATTCTTAAAACTTATCTCTAGTCGTAAAAAAGCATTGGTAGTTATTAATGCTAAAGCACATGTGGGCTTTGATCTCTCCAAATTATCAATGTCGTCAAATACAAAAACAAAGACGGTAACTATTACACAATTTCCGCAGCCCGAAGTACTGTCTGTAGAAACAGATATCAATTATTACGACAAAAAAGATGGTATGTTTAACAAGTTTGAAGCATCAGACCTTACAGAACTTCATACTAAAGCCAAACAACATATCTTAGATAAGGTGCCAGAGAGTGGCCTATACAATGCTGCAAGAGCCGAAGCTATAGAAGCCATACAACTCATGGAATCATTAGTTGAGTCTATTGGCTGGCAGTTAGATTATTCGGCATTAAAACTAGATACACCACGCAAACCGTTGTTGGAGTGAACGTAGAACATTTTAGAGATTACTGTATGGCTAAAAAGGGAGTAACAGGACACTTTCCTTTTGATAATGATACTTTGGTTTTTAAAGTGCTAGGAAAAATGTTTGCCTTAGCATCTCTAGCGAGATGGGAACGAGGCGAAGGGTTTATTAATCTCAAATGCAATCCACAATATGCCCAAGACTTAAGAGCAGAGTATGAGAGTATTAAACCGGGTTACCATATGCACAAGAAGCAATGGAACAGCGTTTATATCCAAACTGGCGAACTAAAGTTAGAACTAATTCTAAAACTTATCGATCATTCTTATGACTTGGTAGTAGAAGGCCTGCCCAAAAAAATACGCGAACAGCTTTAAGACTTTTGCTTATCTATAATTTCATTCAAAGATAATTCTAAAGTATTCGTCGCTCCCAAATGTTCATTGGTCGAAAAACTCACTAATTGATTGTTAATCGTTCTAGTTTTGCTTCAATAATTAGAACAGAACGACAAAAAATTAATTTAAATCCAAATAACAATGACTCTAATAATATCTTATACAGCGTTAATCTTAGCACAAATTAGTATTTATATGTATCTGAGAAACGATCTTAATTCAATTGCATTTTTGAATAAATTTAATTCTCTTTTTGGCATAAATCCAGATATCAAAACTGAAAATCAGGTTGATAGTAACAATGTGCATGCTGAGGTGCCTGTGGTAAAAATCGAAAAGCAACAAGCATGTACAGATTATATGCTGTTAGACAAGAGTTTAAAACATTTAGAATTTATTTCGCAATTTGAATCTTATTTAGACACAAAAAATTCAGAAAAATTTCCTGCTGAGTTTCTTCAGGAATTTGAAAATATAAAGCGAGAAGCACAAATTGCTACAATTAAAACCACACAACAACTTAACCATAGTTTAGCATTAGCAGCATAATATAAAAAACCGTTCGTCGACACTTAATGGTCATTCAACTACAGTAGCTCCTTATCTATCGATATTTAATGTCATTTGGATTTCTAAGCAGTATTTTTCAATTTGAAAACCCTCTTTGTATGAACAAAAAATTGAAAATATTACTTATTGAAGATGACATGATCGAGGTCATGAAGCTCAACAGAACTATTACTTCACTAAAACTTCAACATGAAATTATTGAAGCTAATAATGGTGAAGAAGCTTTAACAATACTTGAGAAAAAAAGTAATCTTCCAGATATAATTTTATTAGATTTAAACATGCCAAAATTAAATGGTATAGAATTTTTAAGTATCTTAAAAAACAATGATCAGCTTAAGCATATCCCAACTGTAATTTTAACAACTTCTAGTAATAAAAAAGATTTAAAAGAATGTTTTGAAATAGGAGTTTCTGGGTATGTGTTGAAGCCACTGAAATACGATGATTACGTTGCCAAGGTTTCAAAAATTTTAGATTATTGGAGCACTAATGAATTAATAAATGACTAAATGAAAGGATTTATTTTCACCGAATTTTTAGATCTAGTAGAAGAAAAGTTTGGATTAGAAATGGTAGATAAAATCATTCAACAATCTAATCTAGAGTCTGGTGGTGTCTATACATCTATAGGGACCTATGATTTTGCTGAAATGTTAGGTTTAGTATCTAGCCTCAGTAATAATACAGATATAGCAATAGATGATCTGTTGTTAGTTTATTCAGAACATTTGTTCAAGGTACTAGTTAGGACACATCCTAATTTAATTGAACATTATGATGATCCTATGGAGTTTTTGGCCTCTATAGAAAATCATATTCATATAGAAGTTCAAAAAATATATCCCGAGGCTCAATTACCAACCTTCGAAATGGTAAAAAGAGAGAAGGATAAAATGACAATGATCTATAAATCTGACCGAGCATTGTATATGCTTGGAAAAGGATTGATGGATGAAACCTTTAAATTATTTAAAGTAAAAGGAACTGTTGAGGTTGAAAAACTCAACACATCAGGAACTGAAGTTAAGTTTGTAATTGAAAGGCATTAATGAGTGACGATAAAATTGGCGTATATATGCGAGCCTTGGAGCGCGAGCGAGCAGCGAGACGCGAGGCTGAAAGGATTCTTGAGGAAAAATCTGCAGAATTATACGAAGCCAATGAACAACTTACCCGATTAAATAGAGATCTAGAGTCGTTATTAACTAGAACCGATTCGCAGTTACAAGGTGTATTTGAAAACATAGTAGATCCTTATGTTATAATGGATCTAACCGGTAATATTCTAAAGATGAATAATGCCGCAATACATTTGCTTGGTTTTGAAAACGACAAAGTAGATTTCAATCTAATGGATATGGTGCTTCCTAGTGAATACGATAGGGTGGCCAAGTCATTTAAAACATTATTAAAAAAAGGCACTCTAACAGATTTTGAAATAGAGATAAAAACTAAGAATGAAGAACTGAAAATAGTTCATATCAATGCTAGCATAATATACGACAAGGATATTCCAGTTGCCGCTCAGGGAATCATCAGAGATATAACCTTGACGAGAGAGAAAGAGTTTGTCGTTGAAGTGATTAACGATATTGCACAATCTATTCTAGGAAAATTTGATTTATATGAAATAGCCTATCAGATTACAGATAAAATAGCCACGTATTTAGAATCTAATGATTGTGTTATCTATCTATATCATGAAGATGAGAATACACTTGAACAGATCTCAGCTTATGGTGAAAAGTTAGACGAAAACAACCAATTGGTAAATAAAATCATTTTAAAAGAAGGTGAGGGTATAGTAGGTGCAGTAGCTAAATCTGGTATAGCAGAAATTGTACATAATACTGAATTTGATAAAAGATACGTCAAAGACATTGATAATTGTAAATCAGAAATTTCAATACCTATACTATTAGGCAATAAAGTTATAGGCGTCATAGATTCGGAGCACCCTGAAGAAGGTTTTTTTACAAATAAGCATCTGGATATGTTAAATAGCATAGCTAACATCGTAGCTTTACAATTAAAGAGTGCTATTGATTTGCGCGAGCGCAAACTTATAGAAGAACAGCTTATTGAATCAGAAAACAGATTATCAACACTTATCCTAAACCTAGATAGTGGTGTTTTATTAGAAGATGAAAATAGAAAGATAGTAGTTACGAATCGTAAGTTCTGTGAATTTTTTAAAATTCCTGTAGATCCTTCTAAATTAGTTGGTGAAGACTGTACGGGAGCTGCAGAGCAAAGCAAGATGCATTTTCTAGATCCTCAATCTTTTGTTAGTAGGATAAATACTATTCTAAATGATAAAAAAGCAGTGTTAGGAGAAGAACTTAGGATGGCAGATGGTACTATATTAGAGCGAGATTACATACCTATTTTCAAAAACAATACATACAAGGGTCATTTGTGGACCTATAAAGACGTCACCTTAAAACGTAAATATAGTAAAAGTCTAGAGGCGCAAAAACAGAAATATAGTAACATCATAGCCAATATGAATTTAGGGCTTATTGAGGTGAGTCTAGACGATGAAATATTGATGGCCAACAATAGTTTTGTTAAAATGTCTGGTTATTCAGAAGATGAACTTATAGGTAAAGTTGCAAATGAGGTTTTCACGATTGAAAAAGACAAGGCTACTATTAAGAAGGAGAATGACGATAGAAAAAAAGGTGTTTCAAATTCCTATGAAATTAGGATAAAACGAAAAGATGGAGCCAATAGAGTTTGGCTGGTAAGTGGTGCCCCAAATTATAATCTTAATGGTGAGGTTATTGGTTCAATTGGTATTCATCTAGATATCACAGATATTAAGAACCTTCAAAGGCAGAAAGAAGCATTGGTTAAAGATCTTGAAACTACCAATAATGAGCTACAAGAGTATGCCCACATTGTTTCTCATGACCTTAAATCACCACTAAGAAGTATAAATGCATTGGTAAATTGGATCAAGGAGGATAATAAGGAAAAGCTAGATGAAGCAAGTTTACAAAACATAGCTCTAATAGAGGTCACCTTAGAAAAAATGGAGCAATTAATTTCAGACATCCTTGATTACTCTAGTGTTGGATCAGATAAAGCCAAGAAAGAAACTATAGACCTAAATCATTTAATGAAAGAAATCCTACCTCTTTTGCACGTACCAGATCATATCACAATTTCTATTAATAAACCTTTGCCAAAAGTTAAAGGAGATTGCACTATGCTGCAGCAATTATTTCAAAATCTTCTTAGTAATGCAGTGAGGTATAACGATAAAAAAGAAGGGCAAATAGAAATAAACTACAGAGATAAAAATTCATTCTATCAATTCTCAGTTAAAGACAATGGAATAGGGATAGATAAGAAATATCACGATAAAATTTTTAA
>JABDIQ010000039.1 GCA_013003655.1 Winogradskyella sp.
CATCGTGTCCTGTAAAGGTATCCAATGGAATCATACTGCTCGTTACTGATCGGTCTGGGATGATTACCACAAACATATCATTACTATTAAATCCGGCAGAGCCTTGTAAAACATCTCTATCTGATAACAAATAGGTCATATCACCATTGGAGGTAGAGTTCTCGTTATCAAAATATACAACGGGATTAAAGTTAAAATTATCCGTTGGGTTGTTTTTAAAGACAGGTGCTCTTGTAGACGTTGTAGGTTCAGCATTATTACCTTTACCACTATCATACCAAGACGTAACACTACTGCCATCTGCGGCAACAGAAACACCATCAATATGGTCTGCTTTTAACCATAGATTAAGATCAGAAGTTATACCTCCAGGTCCTTCGGTAGGAGTGCAATAACTAACGCCATTTATTGTAATGTTGTCAATATAAACTAGATCGGTAGTATCACTGGCATCACTACGTACCCTGAATTGAGAAACCGTTCCTGCTGGAAAGGAGTGAACAGTATCTAATAATGCTGCTGTTTTACAATAAAAGATTATGGAATTTGTACTTTCGTAATCTCCATTTTTACTTGAAATATCACCAGCGACATAATCATTTACTGTCGTCCAGGTTGAACCTGAATCACTACTGTATTCAATAAAAAAGTTATCACTATTTTCATGGTTATAGGCTGTAAAAAAGAATTTAAAATCTACCTTGTCATAGCTGCTTAAGTCAAACAAAGGTGACAAAAAAGATGAGGTATTTCCCGAAGTGTCATTATTGCGTATTTCTAAACTCCAGCTGTTAGAATAGGAGCGTGAGGCATTATTAACACGGGCAGCATCACCACCACCATCTGTCCAGCCATCAAGACCAGTTTCAAAATCAGCCGTATGAATGGTTGTTGTTCCGCATGGTGGCGGAATAAAACCAGTACCCTGAATATTGAAGTTGTATGGGTTTTCATCGGTATCGTTATTAGCAATGCTAATACTCGCAGTTCTTAAACCAATCGCTGAAGGGTTAAAAGTAATATCAAAAGTTGTACTACCGCCCGCAGCAATAGAGTTGGACGGTATCGCTGTAACTGTAAAATCTGCTGCATGCGCACCAGAAATCACTACATATGGCGAGGCTCCCGTTAAGTTAAGACTTAATGAGGATCCTTGATTTTGAATAGTAAACGTATTAACATTTGTGCCTGCAGTGACGTCAACATTCCCAAAGTCGGTGTCGTCAGCAGTCGTGGGTGTTATATCGCCATCTGCAATATCTGTTGCGTTACCTTGAATGTTAATTTCGGGTAATGTTGTGGTTCCAGTTCCTTGAATATTAAAATTATATGGGTTTTCATCAGAATCGTCGTTGGCAATTGATACAGATGCGGTCCTTAGACCCAAAGCACTAGGATTGAATGTAATTGTAAACGTAGTAGTACCACTTGCTGCAATTGGTGTGCTAGGGTTTGCAGTTAATGTAAAATCTGCGGCATGTGTGCCAGATATCACAACATAAGGTGATGCATCCGTAAGGATTAAATCTGCAGTACCCAAATTTTCTATGGTAAACGTGTTGGCATTAGATCCGGCTGTGACATCTACATTACCAAAATCAGTGTCATCTGCAGTGCTAGGTGTTGTATCACCATCACTTATATTAGTAGCATTACCTATTATATTAATTTCAGGTGCTGATGCTGCATAACCTGTTATTACCACATTGTCAATATATACATCATCACCATTGTTAGACGCATCACAACGTATTCTAAATTGTGAATTCGTGGCAAATGTGTAACTCCCAGTATCTATTGTAATTGTTGGTGTGTACTTTGTATTGTTATTAAATTCTACACCACTATTATAATCTCCAATAGTAGTCCATGAACTTCCGCCATTACTAGAATATTGAACCCAAAAATCTTCACCAGATTCCATACTAATTGTTTCATAGTCAAAAGTAAAATCTAA
>JABDIQ010000094.1 GCA_013003655.1 Winogradskyella sp.
TCATTTTAACCTCTTCCCGCCGGGTAGGATCTGCCGCTGCTTCCAAAGATGCAGTTAGCATGTCGTGAAAAGCATTTTCAGATATGGCAAGGTGTTCTACCCCTTCTGCTACAGACCAATCAGCTTCACTGGGTTTAAAGTTGAGCTGCTCATCGCTAAGGTCTTCCAGCACATTCATTAGTTGTTTCTTTGCCTGAGCAAGTTCATTGACGGCAAAGTTTCTTTCTTCATCGGTTAGCTTTATGCTATCTGATGTAAAACCAAAAAGCATAAAGCAAACTACAGGTAGAATGAGTTTTTTCATGATGTAGTATTTTAAGATTGATTTGATCTGGTAGGATCAAAATCACTGTATCTATAAAGATACAAAATTGGACAATGCAGATCACATGGTTTTGGTCTTCTTTTCCGGGATAGAAAGCTGAAGTATTAAACTGATTTTTTCTACTTTATTGACCGAATATGACAACGGCATAAATTTTTCACATCCTCCGTTTTTCACGATGAAATGTCAATTTCAAAGACTACTTGTTTATGGCTTTCGAATTCTTCACCGAGGAAATATGACCCTTGATCCGGTTTTCTTCCACATACCGAAAAAATACTGAAATTCAGCGATTTACAGGCCAACTAGAGCTAAAAGGGTAGTTATTTTAATAGACGAAACACCCAAATCGTGAAAGCTATTTTAACCCTCTTCCTGCTATTGTCATGCACTACAGGAATCTTTGCTAAGGACCATGCTAAAATTGAAAATCATCAAATGGATTCTCTTCTGGTCAATCGGCCTGCTGATTCTCTATTTAATAGGAAAATTAAAAAGGCTGAGACTGAGAAAATAGTACGATTGTATCGTTTTAAAAATGCCCGTATAAAATCTGAGTTAGCATTTAAAACTAAGAAACAACGCTTTATCGTTTAAATAAACACACAATGACTCTATTTATTCTTTTATTCCCGGTTGCAGTATTTTGTAGTTTTCTGCTTGTTTTTTCTCCCGCACCAGTTGTTTCACGTCCTCTAAGAGTGCTTTCGCGTCGTAGATGATCCCATCCTTTAC
>JABDIQ010000121.1 GCA_013003655.1 Winogradskyella sp.
AATGTTTAAAAATAGATAGCACCAAAACAGTCGTTTACTACGAGTTAGGCAAAAACTATAATCAATTAAAAGCCTACGATTCAGCACTAAAATATCTTAAAATAGCAGCTAATAGTCAGCCAGATAATGAATGGATATTAGATGAGCTTTATGATGTGTATATAAAACTTGATGATGTTGATAGTGCCATTGAAACCGTAGAACAACTAATTAGATATCATCCAGATTACAAAGAAGATCTTGCAGGTTTGTATGTTAGAGTAGAGCGCTACACGGACGCATTAAGTTTATTAGATGAATTAGATGCTAAATATGGCGTCAATGAATCTAGAGCCACTATGCGCAATAATATTTATACCATTTCTGGAAACGATACGGAAAGAGTGAGTTATTTAAAAGAACAGATTGCATTAAATCCGTCTAATGAAGAAAACTATCTTAAATTAATTTATAGATATAGCCAGTCTGGAGATATTGAAAGAGCCTTTAATACCGCAAAGGAACTTTTAAATAAAAAACCCAACTCTGTGCTAGTGCACTTAGCACTGTATAAATTTTATATAGAACGAGATGAAATTGAAGACGCTGTAAGCTCAATGAAAATTGCCATTCAAAGTCCTGAAATTAATGCAGATGCTAAAGCAAAAGTTCTCATAGACTTTGTAAATTTTGTATCAAATAATCCAGAATACGAAAAAGATCTTATAGAGATCACAGATAGCGTTGACAATAACGAATCACCAGAAACCCTTGCAAATTTAGGTCAGTACTACTTGAAAGCTGGTGACAAGCAAAAAGCGCTTCGAAGTTTTGAAGAGGCACTAAAACAAAATCCAAATGATTTTAAATTGATAAAGGATATCCTGCTATTAAAACTAGAACTTCAAGATATTAATGCTGTTATTATTGGCGCAGAAGACGCCTTGGCTCTTTTTCCTGCTCAGCCTTTACTTTATTTAATCAAAGGCGTGGCACATAATAATTTAAAGCAGGCCGATGAGGCCATTGAGAATTTAGAATTAGGGCTTGAGTTTCTTATTGAGAATAAAGACATGGAGTACGATTTTTACACACAACTCAGTATTGCGCACCAGTTAAATAATAATATTACTCAGGCAAACACGTTTAGTAAAAAGGCCAAAGCCCTAAAAGGACAAAACTAAATGAAGCACTTAACCTTCTTTATCACAAAAAAAATAGGCATTGTTTTTATAATTACACTGTCCTTGCTGTCATTTGTGTCCTGTAAATCCACTAAGTCTATAGTAAATTCTTCTGAGCCTAATACTAGTCTTTCAACGCGTCAAATTATTAGAGAGTACCAAAAGCAAGAAACTAATTTTAAAACACTTCAAGGCAAAGTAAAGATCAACATAACGCAAGACCAAAAAGAACAAGGTTCCACGTTTACATTAAGAATTGAAAAGGATAAAGCCATCTGGCTCAGTGCAACTTTAGGATTGGCCAGATTAATGATTACACCAGATCGAGTAAGGTTTTATAATAAATTAGACAACGAGTATTTTGATGGCGACTACGATCTGTTAAGCGATTTTGTAGGTGTAGAATTGGATTTTTTTAAAGTGCAAAACATCTTGTTAGGACAAGCCATTTTTAATTTAAAATCACAGGAATATGCTACCGATATTAACGAGCAATCCTATGTGTTGCATCCTAAAGATCAAAACGCATTGATGGAATTGTTTTATTTAATTAACCCATCACATTTCAAGCTAGATTCTTTACAGCTCTTTCAACAATTAAAGAACCGTATGTTACAAGTAGACTACGAGTCTTATCAACAAGTTAAAAAGCAAACGATACCTAACAAATTACGAGTAGTTGCTTTTGAAGATAATGAGGAAGTAACTATTGATATGGAATTTAAATCTATCTCATTAAATGAAGATGTTCGTTTTCCATTCAATATCCCTTCAGGCTATAAAGAAATTGTGATAAAATGATGAACAGAAAGCAGTGTTTTATTGTTTTTGTTTTAGCATGTATGCTGTCATCTACGCTATTTGCACAAAGTGAAAAGCAACGACAGTTAGAGTTACGTCGTCAACAAGTTCTAAAGGAGCTAAAGCAAGCCAATGCGCTTTTATTTTCAAATAAAAAGAAAGAGAAGTCCGTAATAACATTGATTGAAGATCTTAATTACAAAGTAAAAGCACGGCAAGATCTTATTAGAATTACCAATGATCAGGCCAATTATTTAACGAGAGAAATTAATACCAATCAAAAACAAATTACTGAGTTAAGAGCACAATTACAAGAATTGAAAGATGATTACGCGGCAATGATCGTTAAGAGTTACAAGAGTAAATCTGAGCAAAGTAAAGTGATGTTCTTGCTATCTTCTGAGAATTTTAAACAAGCCTATAAACGCGTTCAATATATACGGCAATACAGAGAATACCAAAGAGAACAAGCAGAAGAAATAAAGGCTAAAACACAGCAATTACAAGAGTTAAATATAAAATTAACCCATCAAAAAGCTGAAAAGCAAAAGCTCATTGAGGAAAATAAGATTGCAAAACGGCAATTAGAAAATGAGTTGAAAGAGCGAGAAGCACTAATGGCGACCATAAAAGCAGATGTATCCAAATACACCTTAGAAATTAAGAAAAAGCAACAAGAAGCCGATAGAATAGATAAAGAGATAGACCGACTGATTAAAGAGGCTATTGCAGAATCTAACAAAAAAGCAGGAAATGCAACATCAACAGGCAAGTTTATTTTAACGCCAGCTGCAAAACGGCTAGCAGCAGATTTTGAATCTAATAAAGGAAAATTGGGCTGGCCAGTATCTCGTGGCGTGATTAAAACAAAATTTGGCACACATCCTTCACCAATAGATAGATCGGTATTAGAGCGTAGCTATGGCATTAAGATCGCCACAGAGAAAAATGCCAAAGTAAAAGCTGTTTTTAATGGTGAAGTCTCTAAAATAATGCTCATAAAAAATGCCAATCCTGTAGTTATGATTCGTCATGGAAATTACTTGACGGTGTATAAGAACTTATCGAAGATCTATGTAAAATCCGGTCAAACCATTGTCACAGGGCAAGAAATAGGTGAGGTGTTTACAAATCCACGTACAGGAGAATCCATGTTAGGTTTTGATGTGTATAAAGAAGACAAAACACAAAATCCTGAAAACTGGCTTGCTAAATTTTAATTACAACCTCACCAAAACATAGCCATTCTTTGTTTTTCTGTAATGTTTACCCTTCCAAACATAATAGCGGTTACCATTGACACGCACCACTTTATAATGTCGAGGTAAGGTTTTAACAACAGTAACATTGGCCGGTTGTTTTACTACAACTCTTCTAGCGCAGGATGTAAAACTGAAAGAAAAGACTAGTACTAAAAATAAAACTATATATCTCATCACGGATTAAATTTGGTTCTATGATAAGACTAAACAGGATACAAAAAGTTTAAATCTAGTCAAAAATGGCTTTGAGTTCGGTGGCATCAGATGGCTTCATCTTACCCGCTAATACTAAGCTCAATTGTTTTCGTCTCAACGCAGCTTCATACCGTTCTTTTTCTAGATCAGACTCAGGTATAAGTTCTGGTACTCTTACAGGTCTACCACTTTCATCAACAGCCACAAAGGTGTAAATAGCTTCATTGGCTTTAATACTTTCGCCAGATTCACGGTCCTCTATCCAAACATCCAAATAGACTTCCATAGATGAAGTAAAGGCTCTTGAAACTTTAGCCTCTACAGTGACTACACTTCCCAGAGGAATACTTCTATTAAAAGCTACATGGTTTACAGAGGCAGTGACAACAATTCGTCTAGAATGACGCCTAGCAGCTATGCTGGCAGCTCTATCCATTCTTGCGAGTAACTCTCCACCGAATAAGTTGTTTATAGGATTTGTTTCACTAGGTAAAACGAGGTCAGTGACTACGGTTTTGGATTGAAAAGCGGTGCGTGCCTGCATATCTTAATTTTTTGAAATGCAAAGATAAGTCGCTTTTAAAGATTTTTGAAGAAAATAAAACTTAATCCAGTTTTTTTACGAGCAACCAAGCATCTGCATTGTGTTCTCTACGAATGGTTCTTAAAGCTCTTAACGCTTCTAACCGATCTTCATAACTTGAGTAAACAACTTCGTGTAGGCCATATTTGTTAAGCCCAATGATACGCGCTTTGTAACCTTTATTTTTTAGCTGATCTACCTTCTTTTGTGAGTTTGCTTTTACTCTAAAGGCACCAGCGACTATATGATAATTGCCAGATTGCTTTTCTAATTCTAGATGTATAGCAGGAAGTGGATTTTCTATAACAAAAGTGGCCTCTTGTATTTTATTATCTAGCTCTTTATTAGCCTCTTCTAATGCTTGAAGATTATGCTGCTCAATAGAATTGTTGTATAACTTAACACCAGCAAAACCACCAAGAGCTAATATAAGTACTGCCGCAGCTGCATACTTGATATATGGTACTTTTTTCTTTTCTGGCTTAACTAAAGGAATTGGCTCTTTTTCTATAGTGTTTTCGGCAATAATTTCCTTTTGTCTTTCAATTAATGCATAGTTATATTGAGATAACCCAAAGGCATCTGTGAGATAATTGATCTTATGCGAAGGTTCAAATACAATCTTACCATCACTGTTAAGTTGAATTTCGCCAACATTCTTTAATTGTATGGTTTCGCCAGCAATTAAAAATGATTTAATCGATTTTACAATCTTACTCAGTTTTTCTTGTGCAACTTGATAAGGAATCTTTTCTACCTCAGCATAATAATTAATCAATAAACCATCATTGCCTTGAAGTTGTTCGTTAAAACTTAGAACTTTCTTTGGAGGATAAAAGGTTTGGGTAGATTCGTTGACTACGGCAGACACACGATTGGTGATAAAAGCACCAAAATTGGGCACCACTACACAATCGTACCTATATAGTAAATCGCTTATGTATGTCTCTAATTGCATCTAAAAACAAAGTTAGAAATTTTTAATTCTGAATAAAATCTCATGTGCTTTAGTTATTAACATCACAAAAATTTTATTTTCTTGTAACCTTAAAAGTTTTAATTCTTATGACCCAGCAAGAACTTGCTTATGTTTTAGCATTGGTTCACGT
>JABDIQ010000209.1 GCA_013003655.1 Winogradskyella sp.
TTGATCGCCCAGGAATTGCAAAAAGTATTTCCGGATATGGTCTATGAAAATAAATCTAATGATTTGCTATCGGTTTCTTATAATGATTTGATTCCTCTGCTTATAAAAACAGTTCAATCTCAACAAATCCAGATAGAAAAATTAGAAAAACGCATTGGTCATTTGGAGAGCAAAAAATAAAAGTATTATGAAAAATCTTATTCTACTTTCAGTTTTAGTTGATATGGGCAACACACAGTTTATGAGTGTGCCCTATACCCTAAATGCAGCCAATGAAAATGGTGTTGAAGCTATAAATGAAGGAAATATTAATAAATAAAAACAAGAAATCATGAAATCAAGAATCATTTCAACCTGTATTGTGCTGTGTATGATCTTACCTGCCAATGCACAGATATTGGACAATTTAAAGGAAGCAATTACTGGTGGTACCAGTAAAACTGTAGAAGAAAATACGGCAGACCAGATAAATACAGCCACTAAAAGAGACTTTTATCAAGAAGATATTGTTATTGAAACTTACGACGTAGAAAAAAAGGCCAAAACTGTTAATTACTTTGATGCAGATCATTTGGCCATGAAATCTGTTTGGAAAGACCATAAAACTGGTAAAGTGCAAAAGTCGTTTATTGATAGTGAGGGGTATTTTATCGCATATGACGACAATGAAGGCTGTTTCGTAAAAACCAATCTTCTAAGTAATGGCGCCATAGCAATGATTGGTCCTTCAGCTATGGCACAAGCCTATAAATTGCCAGTTGGGGCTATTTGGGAAGCTTCAGACCAGCTAAATAAAAAAGGCCTGAAGCTGAATACTTTTATGTTTGTAGAGTTTGCCTTTATACTAAAACCGGATCATTTTAGAACGGACACAGATGATACCAGTTATACTGAAAAAACTGTAGCGTGCAGAGGTAGTTCTAATTGTACAAAGTTTGTAATCGATGCAGAAGGATATAGCAATAGCTTTATTTTATTTGATGGTGATGACCGTTTAGCAGAAATTAATATAACCGCAAAAAATCAACAACAGTTTGGTTCGGGTTCGGGACAATTGGAATACTTCTACAAACCATGCGAAGTTAATCTTCCAGCAGCCAAGGAAAAGAAAATGCCTGGTCAGGATCTGTTTAATCTTGGACTCGACCCGAATAAAAACTAAAAGTTCCTATCAGACATATTAACTAAGGTCAAAATCTGGGGTGCGTTTGTTTATGAGATATATTTCAAGAAAACTTTCCTTAGTGGGTAATTGTTGGAAAAGTCATAAAAATAAAGGTTTTAATAGCTTACGTACTCAACAATCTCCAAGCCATAACCAATCATCCCAACGCGTTTAGTTTGTTGGCTATTCGAAATGAGACGTAATTTACGAATGTTCAAATCGTGAAGTATTTGTGCACCAATTCCAAAATCTTTGGCATCCATATCAATTCTTGGGGCCTTGATCACTTCGCCTTCAACTT
>JABDIQ010000238.1 GCA_013003655.1 Winogradskyella sp.
ACGCAATAATTATCTCATTGGTCCTTGCTAATTTAATCTCTAAACTAGATACTAATCCTTACCTCGTTTATCCTACGGCCGTCTTTACATTATCCTGTGTCATTTCCATGATACTATCTATTATTGCGACAAGGCCTAATATAACCAGCGGCGAGTTTACTAAAGAAGATGTAGCCAATCAGGAAGTTAACCTAACATTCTTCGGTAATTTTCATAAAATGAAACTATCAGAATTTGAATGGGCTATTAGTGAACTATTGAAAGACAAGAATTATGTGTACAAGTCCCTTACTAAAGACCTTTATTTTTTGGGTAAGGTCTTAGAGCGTAAATATCGGATACTGAGACTTACCTACACTATTTTTATGATAGGTATGGTGGTTTCTGTAATTGCTTTTGGACTGGCTTTACGAAATAATGGTGCTGAAATAGAAGATGTATTACCTGAAGAATCTCCCATATCTTTGACATATGTTGATACTTTAGATTATACCAACACGTATAGATTAGTTTAAGATTTAATTTCTTTCATTAAATCATCGTAAGTATAGTAAGATTTATCATCGTTTTTATCGTGATATAAAATATCTACACGTATGGCTTTTAAACCTGTAACAGCTTGAAGATCCTGTAGTTCTACTATTTCTACATTATCGCCTATATAGCGTTTTGATTGAAGGAATTTAATGTAATTTAAATATTCGATTTCGTCTTGTTTATGAGAATAGATGATAGTTAGTTTTCCTTTTTGGGTTACACGCTCTTTTGTACCCTTAATGAATGCTTTATCTACACGCTTTTTTACGATCTCATAGCGTGCATTATAGGTGCCGTCAACATCAAATTGCTTTTCATCCATTCTAAAACTAATACTCAAAGGCTGGCTAAAAACCAAAATCATAGATGCTACATCGAGCTTTATAGGAAACTCCTTTTGTTTCTGATAATAGACATTCTCCATCTCGCACATAATCTGCAGTTGCCACAGTCTTAAATTATAAAGATAAACAGGGTTAAAGCTCTCTTCTCTTGTTATAGATTCACCAATGTACATATTGTGTTCTACACCATCTGTTTTAAATCGTTCAAAAAAGTGAGGATACATGCGCTGTGCCTCTTCTTGTTTTTTATCTAATATCAGTGCCATCTTCTTGTTTATTTTAGAGATGGTCTCATCATAATCTTTACGATGATGGTATAGCGAATTTACTTTTTTGTGCAAGCTTCCAAAGTAGTTATCAATCTTCACTTTTAATTGTTCCTTGTTGCGAAGATGCTTAAGAATCGTTTTTATTTCAGAGCCTAAAAAATTTGTTATTTGCTGTTCGCTATCTACCTGAAAGTTTGTTTTTAACTCTTTTAAATAATTGTCTATTTGAAAAGTGAGTTGATCATAATATGGTAAATCTTCAAACTTACTAGCTAACTTAAAAATTGATTTTACTTCAGTAAGTTGTAATACTAGATCCTTTCGAGTGGCTGTGTTTCTGGCCATAGAAGACCCTTTGATATCAATCTGGCCAAATAATGGGTATACGTTCTTAAAGGCAATTTTATTAAAACTAGCCTGGTTACCTTTGAGTTGTTCTTTTAAAAAAATTCTGGCTTCTTGCTCAAACTTCCAATATACACTAGGATGTATTGAGGTACATTCTTGCTGAATTAAAGCTTCTATAAAATGTTCTTCTTCTCTTTTAGAACGCTCCACTGCCATAAGTATAAATGGCATTACGTCCACCAACTTATTGGCATTGATACTGTTTAAAATATATGGCTCCTCAGATACTAACTCTAAAATGCCTAGTAATTCTGTTTCGTTGGCAATTGGTGCTAAAATGGCACTTTTAAACCCTTGCTCTTTAAGTGCTTTGTATTGAGGCGCTTTGCCTTCAGACAATTCGTAATACTTGTCTACATCTGCAACAGTATAGAATTGTTTCTTTTCTAGTAATGTGTTGTAAGACACACTGCATAATGCTTTATGGCAATTTTTCTTATCACTACCATTAAGCAAATAACTCGTAATGCCTTCACCATAAACTCTGTGAAATGTATCCTCATCTTTATGGTACGTAGAGAATCCTACTTTTACACCATTAAGGTTTAAGAGTGATTGAAAGGTGTCCTGCAAGTCTTTCATAAAACCTGCGTCTTTTCTTTTACCTTCAGCTATTAGATTAGATTTGAGGTTGGAGATGGATTGATCATCTGTAACATCAAAAATATTGGAAACAACAAAGCCTTTGAAGGTGTAACTATTTGGTGGGAATTTTTCTTTCCAAAGCTCAAAATTTTCAAAATTATCTAATAATTCCTCGTAGTCTGCCCGTGTGATTTTTGGAGCATCGTCGTTAGGAATAATTTCGGTAAAGTCTGCATTATAGAGAATCTTATAGTACCTCATAATACCGTTAGCATCTGGAATTTCATAATGAAATGGACGCTTAAAGTTGATATTATATCCATAACATGCATTTAAGATAAAAGCACAGCCCATGATATAGGTGTCATGTCCTTGCATGTTTTTTATCTCGAGATCAAAATTATCACCAGCGGCTCTTAAAATGGTCTTAAACCTTTCCGATGAATTAAAAATGAGGTTATGAAATGGTAT
>JABDIQ010000251.1 GCA_013003655.1 Winogradskyella sp.
CTATAAGTTACTTCATAGGTACTACACAAAATATATGGTAGAAACAGGATGGCTTAGAGGATTACAAAACAGTATTGAATCTACAATTGAAATAATAGATACAGAAATCAATGATTAAATTCTTCCGAAAAATCCGCTATAACCTCATGGAACAAAACAAAACAGGCAAATATTTTAAATACGCCATTGGCGAAATTGTCCTCGTAGTCATTGGGATCCTTATCGCATTGCAGATCAATAATTGGAATCAAAAACGTTTAGAGCGTATTGAAGAGAAATTGATATTGACTAATCTCAAAGAGGATTTTGAGGAAGCCATCACAGAGTTCGAATTTTTAAACGATATCCGAAATAATATAATCTCGGCTGCTACAATTATATATAACAAACAGCCAGAAGAGGTTACAAACTACAGTTCAAAATATTTAGACAGTTTATTCTTCAGAACGATGAGTGGGCCAACTTATAATAACCAAGCTGGTTCATTAAATCTGCTTTTAACCTCTGGTAAAATTAATCTAATTGCTAAAGAAAATCTTAAAAAGAAATTAATTCAATGGCCAGGAGATGTGGCTGATATGATAGAAGATGAAGTTGCTCATTTTGATTTGTATCTGAAATATTCAGCAATTTTAGATAACTACATTTGTTGGAACGACGTATTTAAGACGAAATTAGCTAATGATGTCGGACTTCGTTTTGGAGCAGAACGAATTAAAAGCTTAAGCGAGGGAGGTAGGCTCAAAAGTGATTATAAGGCTATACTAGAAAACAAAGTTTTTTTAAACATGTTAAACAGAAGAGCTGTTTTTTGCCAATTAACTAAAAATGAAACTATAGAACTTATAAAAAAGGCTCAAGACATAATTTCTATAATAGACAAAGAACTTTCTAAATGATTAAATTCTTCCGTCATATTCGTCGTTCACTAGTTAACCAAAACAAAATGGGTAAATACTTTAAATATGCTAGGTGAAATCAATCCTAAAACTAAAAAACCGCATGACGTCTTTTTCTATTAAGCTTTTGTCTTTTATAATAGCTCTTAATGTTTTAACTGCTTGTAAAAATACAAAGCAACTCCCAGATCCCTTAGAAGCAGGTTGGCAAGGACAATCGGTTTGTGAGGTTTTGCAAGACACTAAAGAACTGCGCGTTTTAAAATGCACCTTCCCTCCTAACGTTGGCCATGAAAAACATTACCACGCACCACATTTTGGATATACGATCAATGGAAGTACATTTAAAATTACAGACCAAAACGGCACACGAGAGGTAAACGTTCCGTCTAACTATAGCTTTAGTAATGACACTATTGTTGAACACGAAGTTTTAAATATAGGAGACAGTACCGCTGTTTTCTTAATTGTAGAATATAAATAAATGAAGACACCTGCTCAAAGAATGAGCAGGTGCTTCAACTAACAAAAAAACTCAAAAAAACACCATAGTTAACTATGGCTGACCTACCTTTCGACAGGTCTTTTTTGCTAGCAACCAATCAACTAATCGAGTTTGCTTCCCTCAAACTATAATTGATTATTTTTTAAAACGTATATCTTACAGACGCTCTTACAAAAAAAGGAACGCCTGGTGTAAAATGTATTTCTTCTACAGATTGACTTTCGTTTTGCAATCTAGATTCTGTGGCAAATTGTGTTTCGTTCCATGCTACATCAAACAGATTTTCAACAACCAAGCCTAATGTAACGTCACCCATTTTGTAATTAATATTAAAGTCTGTCACTACGTAGCCTTCAGCCACAATAGAATTATCTTCATTAGCTGGTCTATCACTTAAATAACGTGTACGAAGTCCACCTGAAAAACGCCCTAGATCAGTTACCGAAAGGCCTCCTGTAAGTGTTACATCTGGCGCTAGAGGAATATAATCCTCACCGCTTGGTGCTTCTAAACTTCTGGCCCGCGTTACAGTAGCGTCTGTATCTAGATATAGCCAATCGTTAATCTGGTAACGCATTCCTAGGTCTAATCCAAAACGTTCGGTCTTTCCGCTAGGTTCAACAATACCTTCATCACCGACATAGACAAATTCTTGTTCTAAAAACAAATACCACAGAGCACTATTAAATACTAGCTTTGGTACTGGTTTCCAAACAAGTCCTAAGTCTGTACCGTACGCTTTCGGTAAAATATCTCGAGTTTGTTGTACCACTACTCTGGCGTCATTAGAATGAAAACCTATTCCAGATTTTAGGAATAATTGCATATTATCTTCCACGTCGTAATAAAAATTAAGCTTCGGACTTATAATGCTCTTACTTTGAGATTGAAGACTGTAAGTGTCCTGCAATTCGTCCTTGTAGATGAATTTAAAATGATCTACACGTAAGGCTGGTGCTACTTTTAGTTTTCCAAATTCAAATTCGGTATTAAAAAAGCCATAAATATTGGTCTGATTAACATCTCCAAATTGAACGTTGCTTAATGTTGTATTTCTATTGGCTGTTCGCGATAGCTCTACATTGTCTATAATATCGTGTCTTATACCTAATCCTGATGTATAATTAAATGGTATACTTCCTAAATAACTGTCTTTACGAATGGAGGTATTAAGTCCTAAAATATCACGGCCTTCCCGCTGTCTTATTTGATCACCATTAACTGGATCATTGAGGAAAAAGGTGAAATTAGAATACAATTCAAAATCGTATCTCGTATAAAATGCATTGGTAGTGATTATAGAATTATCTTCAAGATTTTGGATGTAAGCAGCATTAAAGTTAGTTCTGCTTGTTCGGCCTCCTTCGGTATCATCGATGGCTCCAAAACGTGTTATGTTTCCGTTATCCACCTCACGTTGTGGTATTTGTCCTGAGGCATCCCAACGACTTGTAAAATGAGATGCTGTTAGGCTAAATTTATTATTCTCAGGTGTAAAGGTTGTGTACTTACCAAAAATGTTGAAACGATTAAAGTTTTGTGGTGATTCAAACGGTCCATCAGATGCTAAATATTCCACAGCCATATAGGCATTTTTGTTTTTAGCATTATCCAATAGTTTGAACATACCGAGTGTACGTTGAGTATTAAAATCACCAAAACCAACACTCACCGTATTTTCTACGAGGTAATCTCTCGTACTAAAATCCACGTAAGCAGCAGTATTAAAATCACCTTTGTCACCATAGTATGTTCCTTTACCAAAGTCAATTTTATTAACCGTTTCAGGGATTACAAAATGCAAATCGCTATAGCCTTGGCCATGTGCGTGAGACACCATATTTACTGGCATTCCATCGACGGTAATGGCAAGGTCTGTTCCATGATCAATATCGAAACCTCTTAAAAATAATTGCTCCGCTTTACCTCCACCAGCATGCTGACCTGTGATAAGTCCTGGAACTTTTCTTAAAATATCCTGAGATGAATTAACAGTTGTGGTATTAAGATCGAGGCGAGTAATAGTACTTACAGTATTTAATTGTTCTGTAAGAACCATTTCTTCTAATTGAAAGGCTTTTTCTTCAAGAACTACAGTAACATCTTTGGTCTTATAGGTGTCATCGACTACAATTGTCTTTGCTTTATAACCCAGTAGACCTATTCTTAAGGAGTCACCTATTTGGGTTTTGTCTAGTGCAAATACACCATTCTCTGACGAATGTGTATGGTTTAATGAATTTAAATTGTAAATGTAAACGGCCTCTAATGGTTGCTCTAACTCATTGATCACTAAACCCTTAAGTTCTTGTGCTTCAAATGAAAATGTTACAAAAAGAGCAACAAGAAACCACAAAAGGCTATGTCTTTGTTCTCTATTTTCCATTACAGTTGTTTTATTTTTTCGGTCATTACAGGACCTAATTCGTAAGAACTGGCTAGTAATTCTGACTTAATTGGTTTTACGTCATCTGCGTAACCTGCAGCTTTATATATCTCTGCAATATGATACAGCACTTCTGGCTCATAAGTGAATCCGTCTACATGCTCTTTGACAATGGCTACAGCTTTATCAATCTGACCATTATTAAAATAACTCCATGCTAAAAGATCATACGATCCTGGCGTTGGTCTGTTCTCAACTTCGCGTTTAGCAATGGATATGGCTTTTTTAGATTGATCTAATTCCTCAGCAAATAACATGACGTTGTATTTGTTGTACATCTCGCCAAATTGCTCATTTTGCATTGCCGTATTATAATTGCTTAGTGCAGTATTTTTTAGTTGACTGTTATCTGTAAATTCAGCGATCTCTGCCTTAAGCAGTTCGTAGTCTGGTGCTTGATAATAGCTAGATATATGTTCTAGAATACGTAAGGCTTCCTCTGGGTTTTTTTCATACGAATACGTAATCCACGCTATACCTTTTTTAGCATAAGCATCGTTTGGATCTAATTCTAAAGCCTTTAGGTAATGCTTGTATGAAGCTTCAATGTTTCCGGCATGACCATAAAAATCGGCTAGATTGGTATAGGCCCATTGTTTAATACTGTTTAAGTTTGATGCTTTAGCTATTGCTGTAGCCTTTTCCATGCTCTCAATGGCTCCCTCTAAATTTCCCTGATGATCTTGCCATTTAGACAAACGGATGAGATAATCAAAATCAGCGGTGTTTTTAAATTCATCGAGGTAACTTTTAGCGTAGATGTAATTGCCTAGTTCTAAGTGAACATCGAACAACATCTTTTTTGTTGCCTCTAATTTTTCTCCATTGGTCTTTGCTAATTCTAGCAGGCTCAATGCCTCCTTAAATCTGTGCTGAGATATGTAGTTTGAAGCCAAAGTTCTCAACAACGAAGCGTTGTTATATTTGGTGAGATTATTTGCTTTAACAAGATCTGTTTCGGCCTTTATAAGATAAGCTATGTCTCCTGTGGCTTTAAAAGCAGTGTTATAAGATCCTGCTCGTTTTGTTAACCACATAAAATTATCTGGATTAGTGTCTAATTTTGCGTTCCAAAATTCCAGATCTTGACTATAGTTGTTTTTTTGGTCTGTTTCTAAATATGTATTGTAGTCTGCTTTATCCGTAATTTGCTGATTGCCGCAGTTGAATAGAAACAGGGCAAATACTACGGGAAGTATATTTGTAAGTTTCATAATTACTAATTGTTTTGAGTTTTTTTATTGAAAATAATCTAGAAGCGGATGCACCACGCCTCCACTTCTAGATCTATAATCTTACCAAGGCGATGCTAGGTAAGGGAATGATGTTAAGAATGGTTTATCATTAGAATCCACGCCATCATCAGTTAATCCTGGATTTTCTGCACCAGTTTCGCCACCAAATATTAACAGTAACTCTACAGAGATTACATCATCTGCTAAAGCTCTTCCTGTTAAAACGTTAGTACCGTCAAAGAAAGTTGTGGTACCATCTAGTGATACATTTAGTACGTCTGTAGCTAATAATCCTGAGAATTGAGCTGATGTCAATCCTAAGGCGTTAGCATCAGTGTCATTATTATATGCAGGACTTAATCCTTCCAAGTTAGTTTGAAACATTGTTTGAAACGATGCACTTTGTTGTGAAGGCACAGTTACATTAAAGTTGTCTTTACTACCTGAAGAGACAAATACAGTGTTTACTGCTGGTCTACCCATTTGATCTTCCTGAGCATAAGTGCCTGTAAAATTAGGACCTGTTGGGCCTGTAGGCATATTGTCATCATCGTTGTTGCAACTTAAAACCGTTAATGAGGCCAAAACTGCAAATGCTAAAAATTTTATATTAAATTTCATGTGTTTTAGTTTTTAAAAATTATTGTTTTCTTTTAGATTCTACCCAAGTGTTGATAGTTCCTGAACCGCCTATTAAAGCTTTTGGTACTTCAACCACTACGGATAATACATTTGTTCCTGCAAAGGTGTCAGCGCCTGGACTATTAAAACTTGAAGCATTTCCATTAATGATTTCTGTGTATTGCGCAAAATCAAAAAAGAAAGGATCATCTCTCGGCCCAGCAAAGTATTTTAATCCATTTGCGTTTTCAATAACTGCTGGCTGTCCATAAGCTGTAATATCTACAGAGGCTTGGATGCCATTATCGGCTAAAATTGTACTGTTAAGACCTGTGGTTGCTGGCGCTGTTGGTCCAAAAAAGTACATTTCACCATCTCTTGCAGTTGCCTGAATAACGAGATCTTCAACATTATCACCATTGGTGTCAATATTGAACTCAATTAATGTGTTTTCATCAAAACTTGCATTGGCAGTTGCACCCGGACTTAATAATCCTTGTACGTTAGCTACAAATACAATGTTTGATTGATCTTCACCTTGAAAGGCAAAGTAGTCGGTGATATCATTTGTACCACCTGCTACAGCTGGTGCATCAATGTGATCAGCTGCGATTGCTACGAAACTGGCAATTGCTATAACTGCTATTCCGAGTAAAATTCTTGTTTTTTTCATAATAATGAGATTTTGTTAATTATTTTGTTCTCTGCTCTACCTACGCAAAAAAGAAAGAGGTGGTTTTATTTTTTTTCTAAAATCTCTAAATTCTGACTATTTTTAAGAGATAACTTTTATCTTTAACCCTTAATATTACTAGCATGAACCCATCATCCAGTGGTTGGATAAAAAAATTATTAAAAGAGGTTTCTAAAGAAGATCTTTCTGCCAAGGACCCTATTGAATTCTACAATGACCTAAAACAAACAGGGTTTATTTATGGTAGTAATATTAGTGTATTACCATATATTGAAAAGTCCATTGACTTCACTGAAGAAGAACGTACCAAAGTAAATCTGCTATTGTCATTTAATTACTTTCATTCTAAATCTAATAGTGATATTGGTTTTATTGAAAGTGTTATTTCATTTTATAAGAAGATTGGTGAAAATCAACAATCTTTTTTTGAGGAATTGTTCGGTGAAAAATCACCTGAGCGGCTTTTAGAAAAGATGATCCATAAGCGCATTCATATTGATGACAATTTTATTTCAAAGAGTTTTAATTATTTCCTTATTAAT
>JABDIQ010000252.1 GCA_013003655.1 Winogradskyella sp.
GAAGAAAAGAAAAAAGAACTCGAGGAATTTATAAGACGATTTTCTGCGAACGTTGCTAAATCAAAACAAGCAACCAGTAGAAAGAAAATGATAGATAAACTTAACATTGCAGATATTAAACCATCTAGTAGACGTTACCCTGCAATTATTTTTGAACGCGAACGTGAAGCAGGTGATCAAATACTAAATGTCGAGAAATTATCGGCTAGCTTAGATGGAGAAGTTTTATTTAAAGACGTCCATCTTAATCTGGCTAAAGGTGATAAGGTAGTTGTGTACTCTAAAGACTCTAGGGCAACTACAGCATTTTATCAGATCATAAACGGTAAAGAGAAAGCAGATACTGGAAAATACTCTTGGGGTGTAACAACGTCACAATCTTATTTACCATTAGATAATAGTGAGTATTTTAATAATAAGCTAACTTTAGTTGATTGGTTGAGACAATGGGCAACAACCGAAGAGGAAAGAGAGGAAGTGTATATTCGCGGATTTTTAGGGAAAATGATATTTAGTGGAGAGGAAGCACTGAAAACAGCTAACGTATTATCGGGTGGAGAAAAAGTGCGATGTATGCTCAGTAGAATGATGATGATGAGAGCAAATGTTTTAATGTTAGATGAACCAACTAACCACTTAGATTTAGAAAGTATCACTGCATTTAATAATTCATTGAAGAATTTTAAAGGCACCGTATTATTCACTACTCACGATCATGAATTTGCTCAAACTGTCGCAAATAGGGTAGTAGAGCTGACTCCTAATGGTGTTATTGATCGTTATATGACCTTTGATGAATATATGAATGACAAAAAAATAAAAGAACAACGCGAAAAGATGTATGCCGTTGCTGTTTAATTTTTAAGTTGATAGTCTATTGTAGAAACAACACGAACAGTTTTAATTTCGGGAGTGTTAGCATCTCTATCATAAATAGAAAATTGACCTTGTCTTGCCATTTTTATTTTTCCGACTTCAGAGTTAGAGTCGCGTGCAAATTTCTCAGCAACCTCACGAGCGTTTTTGGTAGCTTCTTCAATCATTTCAGGCTTTATATCGTTGAGTCTTGTAAAAATGTACTCTACAGGTTGCCATGTGTTTTTAGACCCAATCAATATATCTTTAGACAATAGATCTAAAGATTTAGATAATGCTGTTTTAAGTTTAGCAAGATCGGTTGTTCTTACCGTAAAATCTGTTTTAGAGAGATATCTAAATGGTGTATTGTAAGAATTAGAGTTATATAAATCTGCTTTTGCATCGTTTATATTGGTGTTGCCAACAGTAAGCTCATCAGCAGTAAAACCTAGATCAATAAAAAAATGATATACCTGTTCGTTTTGTGTTTCAATATCTTGTTTTAAGGATTTTAGATCGTTTCCGGTAAGTGTAATACTCATTGGCCATACGGCTAGGTCAGCATTTACCTCACGTTCTGAGAGACCTTTTACTTGTACTTGCCTATCGTAAGCTCTTGCCTTTATTTGTATAGTACTAATAAAATATCCCGATACAATAATGGCTATCGAAAGAATGACCCATTTAATAAGGCTGTTGCTTTTCATAAAGTAAAAGAAATAATGCTGTTACAGTAATATATACGGCTGTAGTTTGATAATTGGATGTATTGCTAGATAATTAACTTTGCATTTCAAGTTTTATACGGTCTACAATACTTTTAGCTTTATCGTACTCGTCTTTATGTACAATTAATTCCTGAAAACCTTGATTTAAAGACGCGTAACCCGCAAGACGCTGAGATTCACTTTCATCTTTTATTATCGGATTAATGCCAATAGCATTAAGCTCATTAACGATTCGTTGGGCTAATATAAAATTACCTTCAAATATTTTAAAGTATTCTGATCCACTCATTTCTTATAGTGTTTATTATAAGATAAAAGGTACAAAAAACTTCTTTATGATCTTCATAAAAAGATCAACAGTTATGCATTAAAATATTTACTGTCCCAAATCGCTGTATTAAAGTTTTTACCAGCAGCAAAACCATAATAGATGACAATTGCAGCCACTGATTTAAACATAAAGAAAAAGATCATCCAAAATTCTGTTGGTGTCATACCATTTGAAAATAAGCCATCTGGAACCATAAATGTAACTAAGAAACTCACCATTAAAGTTGTAAACACCAAATTCTCAAAATTTCTAAAGGGCATCATAAGCCATTTACGAAACGGGCTTAAGTCATTTCCCCATTTATGTATTAGATAATAATAATCATTCCCTATAGGTGCAAACAACAAAGGGTCGTCGGCATTTTCTAACTTAAATAATTTTGATGGTGCTATAATTTTAAAACCTTTTAGCTCTATTTGGTGGTCTTTTTCTAGTTCTTTAATCTTCGATATGGCTTCATAAGGAAGTTGACCTTTAAAGAACTTGGTATCTAAAAATCGTAATCTGTAATCTACACAAATCTGTTTAATCTGATCAATGTGATAGATATGTTCTGTAGCCAGCAAATCCAGATTAAAATGATTAAAGGTCTTATCTTGGTGTGATGATGTTAGGTTTTTTTTAACTGCTTCATCCGCAACATCAACTTCAGCAAAGATTTGCTGTATGTCATTCATTATAGACTCCTCGGTGAAAGACTTGGTTTTGAGTCTATTTAATTTTTCTTCAATATTTGTTCTTTTCAATAGCATTTTTTTCTTTTTTGTTAAAATTAATCACTG
>JABDIQ010000280.1 GCA_013003655.1 Winogradskyella sp.
CCTCTCTCTGTTATTAACGCCATTCAAAATGAATTAAAAACATTAAAAGAGGAACAGAACAAGCTTCTTATATCTGAGTTTAATACTATAATAAGTAACGAGATTAGAGATCAACCAACGCCATTTATTTACGAACGTTTAGGAGAGCGTTATCGTTATTTTTTTATTGATGAATTTCAGGACACCTCAATACTGCAATGGTCTAACTTACAGCCACTTATAGACAACTCCCTATCTAGTAATGTTGGATCGCTCATGTTGGTAGGTGATGCAAAACAAGCCATTTATAGATGGCGTGGTGGTGACGCAGACCAATTTCTTAAACTTATAGAAAAATCGTCTCAACCTTTTGTTATTGAACCTAAAGTTGAACAATTAGACACAAATTATCGTAGCTTAAAAGAGGTTATAACCTTTAATAATTCCTTATTTACTTTTATTGCTAATCACTGTTTTGATCATAGTCCCTACCAGCATCTATATAGAGACTACTGCCAAAAGAATAACAAAAACGACCATGGGCATGTTACCCTTAAATTTCTTGATATTGCAAACGCAGAGGAAGCTGATGATCTCTACCCTGAGGCAGTATATAACAAGATAACAACTTGCACATCCCAAGGGTTTGAATATGGTGATATCTGCATATTAGTACGTAAACGAAAACAAGCCGTAGCCATTTCAAAGTATCTCAATTCTAAAGGTTTAGAAATTAACTCAGCCGAAACGCTATTACTCAACAATTCTGAGAAAGTAGTTTTTGTTTTAAACGTATTATATCTTTTGGTTGAGCCTGCTAACAAAAAAAATAAAGTAAATGTGCTGTCGTTTATCGCAGATTGGTTAAAAATGAACGATCCTCACGAATATATTTATGAAAACCTTAATTCTTCAATCTATCAAATATTTGAAGATCTACAGTTATTTAATATCACTCTCGAAACAGAAAACTTATTACAACTCACACTTTTCGATTTGACTGAAACCATCATAAGGTCTTTTAATCTCACAGATAAATCAGACGCTTACCTGCAATATTTACTAGACCAAATTTTAGATTTTACAAAGCATAATCCTGGTGATATTATGTCTTTCTTAAGCTATTTTGAAGAGCATAAGCACAAGCTAAGCATTGTTTCACCTCAGAATATAAACGCAGTAAAAATTATGACCATACACCAATCTAAAGGTTTAGAATTTCCAGTAGTTATTTATGCATATGCAGATACTGATATCTATGAAGATATAGAACCTAAAGTTTGGTTTAATATAGAGGAGCAGCACTACAATGGATTTTCGTCGAGTTTAGTTTCAGTGAATAAAGATCTTCAGAACTTTAACGACCAAGGAGATGTGTTGTATCATCAGTATAGGTCAAAGTTAGAGTTAGACAGTGTTAACCTTTTATATGTTGCTTTAACAAGAGCAGAGCAACAACTTCATATACTTTCTAAGAAAGATTTTAAACAAAATGGTCAATTAAATGAATCGTCATACGCTTCTTATTTTATTAAATACCTAAACGATAAAAATTTATGGGAGGACGCTAATGCAGACTATTCATTTGGTTATCCTGAAAAAATAATTTCTGAAACTGAATCAGAACAAACTAAACCACTAGGTTTAAAATTTATTTCTCAATCTAAAGAATCTCATCAATTAAAATTAATTTCAAACAAAGGGTTGCTATGGGATACAAAACAAGAACAAGCTATCGAGCGTGGCAATTTAGTCCATCTCATTCTATCAAAAATTAAAACTGCAGCGGATGTTGATTTTGTTATGTCAGAATTCATCACGACAGGTGAATTGAATACTTTAGAAGCAAACGAGCTGTTACAACTAATTATAGGAACCATTAATCATGCACAATTACAACCATACTTCAATGATTCCATGCAAATATTTAATGAAAAAGAAATTATTGATAATAAAGGACTTATTTATAGGTTAGATCGACTAGTCATTACACCAGACGATAAGGCGGTAATTATAGATTATAAAACTGGTTCTGAGAAGAGTGAGGATAAGAGACAAATTCTTAGATATACCCAGTTAATCCAAGAAATGGGTTATACTATTAAAGAATCCTTATTGGTATATATTAATGATGACATTAAGGTAGTAAAAGTATCCTGAAGGTCTTATCTTTGTCATCCAAATATAAACTAACAACTATGTACGGAAAAATAAGAGAGTATTTGTCCAATGAAATAGAAGAAATTAAGGAGGCTGGCCTTTATAAGGAAGAACGTATTATTACCTCAGCGCAAGGCCCTGAAATTACATTAGATTCGGGCAAAACCGTTCTTAATTTTTGTGCCAATAATTATCTGGGCTTATCTAATCATCCAGAGGTTATAAAAGCAGCTAAAGACACACTAGATTCTCACGGATTTGGCATGTCTTCTGTAAGGTTTATTTGTGGCACTCAAGATATTCACAAAGAACTTGAGCAAAAAATTGCTGATTTTTATGGCACTGAAGATACCATATTATATGCAGCAGCATTTGATGCTAATGGTGGTGTTTTTGAACCGTTATTAGGTAAGGAAGATGCCATTATCTCCGACTCATTAAATCACGCTTCAATCATAGATGGTGTAAGACTCTGCAAAGCCGCGAGATATCGTTACCAAAATAACGATATGGAAGATTTAGAAAAACAACTTATTGCCGCTAACGAAAATGGCGCTAGACATAAAATCATTGTAACAGATGGCGTGTTTTCTATGGATGGCCTTGTGGCGCCTCTTGATAAAATTTGTGATCTCGCAGATGCTTACGATGCACTTGTTATGATTGATGAATGCCATGCAACAGGGTTTATAGGAGAAACAGGAATTGGAACTCTCGAAGAAAAAGGAGTTTTAGGAAGAATTGATATCATAACTGGTACCCTTGGCAAAGCCATGGGTGGCGCAATGGGAGGCTACACAACTGCCAAAAAAGAAATCATTGAAATATTAAGACAACGTTCTCGCCCTTATTTGTTTTCAAACTCTCTGGCGCCAGCAATCGTTGGAGGCTCTATTAAAGTATTTGATATGCTTAAAAACAATACCGAGCTAAGAGATAAATTAGAGTGGAATACCAATTACTTTAAAAAAGGAATGAAATCAGCTGGGTTTGACATTATCGATGGAGATTCGGCTATTGTACCTGTAATGTTGTATGATGCTAAACTATCGCAAAACATGGCAAATCTTTTATTAGAAGAAGGCATTTACGTCATTGGATTTTTCTTTCCAGTGGTGCCAAGGGAGAAAGCTAGAATTCGTGTGCAACTTTCAGCGGCACACTCCCAAGAACACCTAGATAAAGCCATAAATGCATTCGTCAAAATTGGAAAATCACTAAATATTATCTAAAATGACTACAAACACGCTAATTTAGGGCGTTGTAACAATATTTTTATATATTTGTCTTTGTTAATATTATTTAACAACTTACTTTTGCCAACAATTAACACTTAAAATTAAATTATTTAGAATATGAAAAATCTTAGCAGATTATTTTTCGTTGTGGTACTTGCCCTAAGCTTCAGTACTGCAAATGCACAAGATAAAAACAATCCTTGGGCAGTTAGCTTTGGTATTAACGCAGTAGATACCTATCCAGTTGGGGAAAGCGCTCCTCAAGGGGATTACTTTCAAGAATTTTTTAACTTTAAAGATCACTGGAATATATTACCAGTAATTTCTACAGTTTCTGTATCTCGTTACTTAAGTGATGGGTTTACATTTACTGCAACAGGATCTTTAAATACAATTGATAAATTTGGAGATGCTGACGTTCCAGGTTTAACATACTTCGCAGCTGACGGTCGTGTTAGCTATAGTTTTAAAAATGCTATAAACTCTAACATTATCGATCCATTTATTGGTGTTGGTGGTGGTTACACTTGGGTTGACGAAGTTGGTGCTGGAACCTTAAATGGTTCATTAGGTTTTAACTTCTGGATTTCAGAAAAAGTTGCTGTTCAAGCAAATTCAACTTATAAGCACGCGTTTGAAGATTATCTTCCTAAGCATTTCCAACATTCTGTAGGAGTTAACATCCAATTCGGTGGAACTGACACTGACGGTGATGGTATTTATGATAACGATGATGCTTGTCCTGAAGTTCCAGGTCTTGAAGCATTTGACGGATGTCCAGATTCTGATGGTGATGGTATCCAAGACTCTAAAGACGACTGTCCTACTGACGCTGGTTTAGCTGAATACAATGGTTGTCCAGACTCTGATGGTGATACTGTTATCGATAGAGATGACAAATGTCCTACAGTTGCTGGTTTAAAAGAATTAATGGGTTGTCCTGATGCAGATGGAGACGGTGTTGCAGATGGTGACGATAATTGTCCTAACGAAGCAGGTCCTGCAGCAAACAGTGGTTGCCCTTGGCCAGATACAGACGGTGACGGTGTATTAGATAAAGATGATCAATGTCCTAACGAAGCTGGTACAGTGGCAAACAATGGTTGTCCAGAAGTTCAGCCAACTGAAGAAGTAATGGATCAATTAAATGAATACGCTAGAACTATTTTATTTGATACTGGTAAAGCATCATTTAGAAAAGAAACTGATCAAGTATTAGCAGCTATGGTAGCAATCTTTAAAGAATACCCAATGGCAAACTTCACTATTGAAGGACATACTGATAGCGTTGGTTCTAAATCGTCTAACCAGTTATTATCTGAAAGAAGAGCTAATGCAGTTAGAGATTATTTAATAGCTAACGGAATCTCTGCTGACAGATTAACTGCAGAAGGTTACGGTGAGTCTAACCCTATAGATTCTAACAGTACCAGAAATGGTAGAAAAAATAACAGACGTGTTGAAGTAAAACTTAAAGGTTAAGTTACATACATCAATTAGTTTTAAAAAAACGCCCTGATAACAGGGCGTTTTTTTATTTTTACTACATGACCACATTTATAGAAGATGTACTAAAAGACCTGCAAAAGAGTGGTATTTCCGTTGAAGACAGGCTCTTTGTAGTTCCTAGTAAACGCGCAGCTATTTTTATAAAATTCCACTTAGCAAATCTCCTTCAACACACCTCTTTTGTGCCGCGAATTATAAGTATTGAAGACTTTGTTAAAGATTTGTCTGGGCTAAAATTAATCTCATCTACCGAACAATTATTTACATTTTATTCTTCTTATAAGAAGATTACGGCCAGCGATAAACTCGAAAGTTTTGAATCTTTCTCTAAATGGGCCGGTATATTATTACAAGACTTTAATGAAATAGACCGGCATCTCATTGATGAAAATTCAATATTTGATTATTTGGGTGCTATTAAGGAAACAGAACACTGGTCATTAAATCCTAATAAATCAGAATTTATTGAGAATTATTTAAGCTTTTGGACAAACTTAAAAAACTATTATAAGACGTATACAGACGATTTATTGTCTACTGGGATTGGCTATCAAGGTCTAATATATAAACAGGCCGTAGAACATGTAGAAACCTACATAGAACTAAATCAGAAGCAACAACATATATTTCTGGGATTTAACGCGCTTAACAAAGCCGAATCTTATATCATACAAGCCTTGTTACAAGCCAATTTAGCAAAGATTTATTGGGACATTGATAAATGTTTTATTGAAGACCCTTTGCACGACGCTGGTCTATTTATAAGAACATATAAAAATAACTGGTCTTTTTTTAAATCTAACTCCTTTGATTGGATAACATCTCATTACGCTCAAAAGAAGTCAATTCAAGTAATTGGTGTTCCTAAACAAGTTGGCCAAGCGAAATACATAGGTCAGCTCCTAGAAGAAATAAAAGCTGAATCAACCGATTTAAAACGAACTGCAGTTGTTCTAGGAGACGAAACCTTAATAGAGCCACTACTAAATTCCATTCCTGCCTCTATAGACTCAATTAATGTTACCATGGGTTTCCCATTAAAATCGGTACCACTAAGTACGTTGTTTGAGCGTTTGTTCTACATCCATCTTAAGACTGGAACAAGCTATTATTACAAAGATGTGTTGGCCCTTTTATCAAATAAAGAGGTTCAGATTATTTTAAAAGATCATAAATCTAATCTTGCTATTGACCTAATTAATCGCATTAACACTAATAATATTTTATTTGTTTCTTATAACGACATCAAAGACTTGGTGCCCGAAAAAATAGAGGTGTTAGACTTGCTCTTTGGAAAATGGAAAACAAGTAAAGAAGCCATTTCATCATGTAAGAAATTGATAATGCTCATAAAATCGAAATTAGCGAAGTCTGGTAATGAAATGTTATTTGAATATCTGTACAGATTCAACAAATTATTTAATGAATTAGAGCGCTTAAATGATACCTATAACTATTTCGACACTCTATCATCGCTTCACTCCGTTTACAAAGAACTATTAAGTTCTGAAACCATGGATTTTCGTGGCGAACCCTTAGAAGGACTGCAAATAATGGGTATGCTTG
>JABDIQ010000074.1 GCA_013003655.1 Winogradskyella sp.
AGAGTTAGATCGTTTTAGTTAAAATTTTGATCAACTCAGATTGGGCGGGTAATCATTGCCCGCCCATATTATAAACCAAAGCAAATGAAATCAGCAAGTATATTAATGGTCATTGGTTCAGCATTGTTGTTAGGCTTATTTATATTTCCGTTATGGAGTATAGAACTTGAAGCTCCACAATACCCTAACGGTATAGGAATGCATATTCATCTCGATGGACTACAAGGCCGTGAAAAGCATGATCTTCAAAATATAGACGGCTTAAATCACTACATTGGCATGAGAAAACTTCCAAAGCCAGAGGACATGTGGGAGTTTAGCGTATTCCCTAAAGTCATTGCAGGTATGGCTACTCTTGGTATTATCATTGGACTATTAGGCCTTTTTAAAGGTATTTCGCCAAAATGGTTTTTAGGTTGGTTAATACTTATGTGTGTATTAGGAATTCTAGGTATGTACGATTTTAATGCATGGATGGTAGATTATGGCACCAACTTAGACCCAAAAGCTATTATGAAAATGACAGATGCAGATGGTAATCCATTAAGTTACAAGCCTCCGTTATTTGGCACAAGACACATTTTAAATTTCGTTGCCAAATCTTATCCTCATACTGGTGCTTATATGATGGGCTTTGGTATGTTCTTAACTTTTGTTGCCTACTGGATAGGAAATAAAAACATGAAACCTGTAAAAGTATGAAACGTTTCGGACTTTTAATCGTAATTAGTATTACTATAGGCTGTAGTAAAGCACCTGAACCCATTAAATATGGTACTGATATGTGTCACTTCTGTAAGATGACCATAGTCACCAAAACACATGCCGCACAATTAGTTACAGATAAGGGTAAGCAGTATAAATTTGATGCTATTGAATGCATGATTAGATTCTTAAACGATAAACAAGAGCTTATTGCCAATAGTAACCTCTTAATTACGGACTATAGCTCTCCTGGTAGCATGACCAATGCCAAATCCGCAGCATATGTTATCTGTGACGAAATTACTAGCCCAATGGGTGCTAATCTTACCGGATTTAGCTCTTTAGAGCAAGCCAAAACTAAACTTGATACTAGCACAGCTGAATATTATAATTGGGATGGTATATTTGAAAAACTTAACTAAATTGAATTAATGAATATACAGTTAGGTATTCTTCTCGTTTTAATCTCTAGTTGTTTTATACAAGCACAAACCACAACCGTTTGCAAAACAGGCTGCAATTATAGTTCTATTAAAATAGCTATTGACAGTGCTAAAAGCGGAGATCATATTTTCATAAAAAAAGGAATTTATAAGGAATCTAATATCGTCATCTATAAAAAATCACTTCATATTACGGGTGAAAAAGGAACCATCATTGATACTCAAAATAATGGTTATGGCTTTTCTGTAGAGGCCACAGATATCATCATTAAAAATTTAACAATTAAAAACATTGAAGTTAGCTATATTAAAGAATATGCGGCCATTTTACTTTTTAAATCTTACGACTTTGAGATAGAAAATATAACTGTAGAAAATGCCTTTTTTGGCTTTTTAATTCAGAAATCTAAAGATGGTAAAATTCATAACAATACCATTTCTGGAGAAGGTAAAGCCGAAGCAGATTCTGGGAATGCTATACATCTTTGGCATTGTGAAAACGTAAAAATCACCAATAATGATGTAAGACGCATGCGCGATGGTATTTATCTTGAGTTTGGGAATAACTCCTATATTTCAAACAACTACTCCACCGAGAATATGCGCTATGGCTTGCATTTTATGTTTTCAAATAACAACACTTACGAAAACAACATTTTTGAAGCCAATGGTGCTGGCGTTGCCGTAATGTTTTCCAAAAAAATAAAAATGTATAATAATGTTTTTAAGAAAAATTGGGGAACAGCATCATATGGCATCCTTCTTAAAGAAATTAATGATGCCGAATTAAAACATAATACTTTTGAAGACAATACTGTTGGCATTAATGCCGATGGCACTAACCGAATCATCTATACAGAAAACACCTTTAAGAATAATGGCTATGCCATAAAAGTGCATGGCGCATGTTACGATAATATCTATTCTAAAAACAACTTCTTGTACAACTCTTTTGATTTGTCCTATTCCGGAAACCTCAATAGTAATAAATTTGAAAACAACTATTGGAGCAATTATACCGGTTACGACTTAAATAAAGATGGTATTGGTGATATCCCTTACCGACCGGTAAAACTCTTTTCGTATTTGGTAAATCGTACACCCGAAAGTATCGTATTGCTGCGCAGTCTATTTATAGATCTCATTGACTTTTCTGAAAAAGTGTCGCCTGTTTTTACACCAGAAAATCTTATTGACAACCAACCCTTAATGACACAAGTAACATGGTAGAAATAACCAATTTATATAAAAAATTTGGTAAAAACGAGGTACTTAATGGTATTGACTTATCCATTAAAGAAGGTGGTATTTTTGCAGTCCTTGGGCCTAATGGTTCTGGTAAAACTACAATCATAAAAACCATTCTTGGCATGGTAATTCCTGATAAAGGCAGTATAAAAGTATTTGATTCGTCGATTAAAAACAATTCAGATTATAGACACAAAATAGATTATCTGCCACAGATCGCTAATTTTCCGAGTAACCTAAAAGTGAATGAACTTATAAGGATGATTAAGGATTTGAGAGGTGCTACCAATGAGGATCAAAAATTGATCGAAACATTTAAGTTACAACCGTTTATCAATAAAAAACTAGGCACACTCTCTGGTGGAACTAAGCAAAAAGTGAATATTGTATTAACCTTTATGTTTAACAGTCCTATTATCATTTTAGACGAACCAACTACAGGTTTAGACCCTATTTCATTAATACGACTTAAAGAACTTATTGCAGCCGAAAAAGCCAAAGGAAAAACCATACTCATCACCTCTCATATAATGAGTTTTGTTGAAGAAGTTGCCAATGAAATTGTATTTATTTTAGAAGGTAAAATATACTTTAAAGGCAGTATAGAAGAACTAAAAGCAAAAACAAAACAACAAGATTTTGAGCATGCCATTGCAAACATTTTAACTGAAAATCATGTTTAAAATACTAAAATATAGCTTTTTTGATTTGATGCGTAGCAGTTGGAGTTATGTGTATTTTGGGTTTTATCTTTTACTGGGCATTGTATTGCTTTTTCTAAATAATGATTTATCAAAAGCCGTCATAACATTAATGAATGTTATTATTGTTTTGGTTCCATTAATCGGTACTATATTCGGAGTGATGTACTATTATAATTCCAAAGAATTTACAGAGCTCTTATTAGCACAACCTTTAAAACGATCTTCTATTTTTTTAGGGCAGTATTTAGGCGTTGCTATATCATTATCCATGAGTTTAATTCTTGGTTTAGGGTTACCATTTATCGCCTATGGTTTGTTTAAGTCTAACGCCATTTGGGACTTTTCACTATTACTTATTGTTGGCGTATTTTTAACCTTCATATTTAGTGCCTTAGCATTTAATATTGCACTTTCTAACGAAAACAAGATTAAAGGCTTTGGTTACGCCATCCTGATGTGGTTGTTCCTCGCCATTATTTACGACGGCTTATTTTTAATGTCTTTAATTCTATTTGAAGATTATCCATTAGATAAGGTATCGTTGATTGGCACCATGTTAAACCCAATCGATTTATCCAGAACATTAATTCTTTTAAAATTAGATATCTCAGCCTTATTAGGTTATACAGGAGCGGTATTTAAGCAATTTTTCGGCACCAGTTTTGGTTTAATTGTTTCGTTTTTAGCCTTAGCCGTCTGGGTAGGATTACCTGTTCTAAGAATTACCTATAAATCAATAAAAAAAGATTTTTAATCATGAAATACAAAACTTTTCACGTCCAGGTACTTCTTATAGCTTTACTGATACTAGGATGCAAAAATGATAAAATTTCAACATCGGAATCCGTAATAATTCCTGAAGGCTTAGTACTAAATAATGGTGAAAAGTGGATTGCTAATGAAGAAACACATCTTGGCATGATACGCATAGATTCTATTCTAAAAAACAACACTTCTTCAGATGGAAAAATCTTAGGCGATGCCCTTTCTAAAGAAACCAGTTATATTATTAAAAGTTGTGATATGAAGGGCGAAGCTCACGACCAACTTCACTTAGTATTGGTGCCTATGTTAGAAGAAATAACCGACTTAAAAGATGTCACCGAAGCTGAAACGATTGAGAATCGCGTGACCCATTTAAAAGGGTTAGTTAAGATCTATTTTCAATTTTTTAGCGCATAAATCAAGAATATTTGGCCTTATACCAAACCTTTTGCCACTCGCGCTGCAAGATTAAAAAGGTTATTTGTTCAGACAGTTGCAATGCATCACTGCCATCTAGACTTCTTACAACGTTTTCTGAGACATCGATTATGTATAAAAGGTTTAAATATTCTGAGAATTTTTCTTGTATCAGTTTATAAATAGCTTCATGAAGCATATATTTTAAACTACTAGGCAGCACATCTTCTTCAAATTCCAGATTGACATTAGCATACAATAAATCTTTATTGAGTTGCTGAATAAGTTTAAAATATAAATTGTGATTATGAGCTTGCTCTATTAAATCATCAAAGGTGGTTGGTAACGTCATTACATATTACGATTCATCAATTGCTGTCCAAAAGCCCTAAGGATGTCTTTCTTTTTTTCTGATATATTTAGGGCATTTAACGCATCAAATGCTTTCGCTGTGTAGCGTTCTATCTCTTTCTTGGTAGTAGTTGCAGCATTTGTTTTTTCAAATAATAGTTTTACTTGAGTTACTTTTTCAGGTTCATTTAAAGACGTACTATTTGTAAATTCAATAAGTTTACGCCTATCATCATCATTACCTAATTCTAAAGTTTTTAGGTACAAGAACGTTTTTTTGTTTTCAATGATATCGCCTCCAACTTGTTTGCCAAATGTTTCTGGATTTCCAAAGGCATCTAAGTAATCGTCTTGCAGTTGAAATGCAATACCTAAGTATTTCCCAAACTTGTAAATGGCTTCTTGTTCAGCCTTAGAAGCTTTGGCCACAATGGCTCCCATCTTCATAGCAGCAGCTACCAAAACTGCTGTTTTATATTCAATCATTTTAAGATACTCTGGTATGGTGACATCGTTTCTAGTTTCAAAATCAATATCGTATTGCTGACCTTCACAAACCTCTAAGGCTGTTTGACTGAAGACCGTCATCAAGGCTTTATATGTTTCAGGTGGATAGTGCTCAAAAAGTTGATAGGCCAAGATCAACATTGCATCGCCTGATAAAATTCCAGTATTAATATCCCATTTTTCGTGCACTGTTGCTTTACCTCTCCTCAGAGGTGCATCATCCATAATATCATCATGAATGAGGGTGAAATTATGAAAAACCTCCACGGCCAATGCAGCATTTAGAGCCGTATTCACCTTTCCATCAAATATATCACTTGCCATGAGTGTAAGAACTGGTCTCAATCGCTTTCCACCCAAATTAAGGATATAGTTAACCGGCTTGTAAAGATTTGATGGTTCTTTATCTAAGTTGTAAGCCTTTAGATAGTTTATAAAAACCTCTTGGTACTGTTCTATGTGCTGCATGCTGTAAAAGTAAAGCAATAGAATAAATTTTCACAACACTTTAAACTATTGTTAACTGCGTTAAATAAATATTAAAACTTTGGAAACTTTTTTTGTTCTTAAAGTTTCCTTTGATATATTTGCGCCCTGTTATGAGAGAAAAAATTATCACTAAAGCAGCTGAATTGTTCTTAAACCTAGGTTTTAAGAGTGTAACTATGGATGATATTGCCAATGCCATGGCCATATCTAAAAAGACCATCTATGTGCACTTTAATAACAAAAACAAATTGGTTGAAGCTGTGACATTTTCGTTATTTGAGCGTATATGCGACGGTATAGATTGTATATGCAACGCATCCTCTAATCCTATCGAAGAGCTTTACGACATAAAATTGTTTGTGATGCAGCATCTTAAGAACGAGCAAGCTTCACCACAGTTTCAGTTAAAAAAATATTACCCTGACATATACGAAGCCCTAAAGTTTAAACAGTTCGAAAAAATGCAAGAATCTGTAAAAGAGAGCCTTCAAAAAGGCGTTGATACTGGATTGTTTAGATCTGATATTGATCTTGAATTTATCTCCCGAATGTATTTTAATGGTATGACAGGCATTAAGGATGAAACCATTTTTCCAAAAGAATTATTTAATAATATGGACTATCTCATGGAAAGTTACCTTGAGTATCATCTTAGAGCCATTGTCACAACAAAAGGCCTTCACATACTAAATAAATTTATTAACCAATCAACAGTAAAACACAATGTATAGATATCTATCATTAGTCTTTATATTTTGCATCAGTTCTTGGAGTTACTCACAAGCACCAGTACAACAGTTTAGCTTGCAGCAAGCCATAGATTATGCGCTTGAGAATAACCGCTCCTCTAAAAATGCATTACGTGACATAGAAGCTGCCAAAAAACAAAAATGGGAAGCCACCTCAACAGGTTTGCCTCAAATAAGCGCAAGTGTAGATTACCAAAACTTTATAAAACAACAAGTATCTATAGTACCAGCTGAATTTTTTGGTGGTGATCCTGGTGAATTTGCAGAAGTGATTTTTGGCACAAAACAAAACGTCAATGCAACGGCAACACTAAATCAATTAATTTTTGATGGTTCGTACATCGTTGGTTTACAATCGGCCAAAGTTTTTCTAGAAATTTCAAAAAACGCCAAAGAAAAGACAGATCTCGAAGTAAGAAAAAGCGTAATAGACGCCTATGGTAATATTCTTCTGGCACAGGAAAGTGAAACGATACTAGAGCGCAACAAAGAAATATTGCAAGAAAACCTCAACGAAACTCTAAAAATTTATGAGAATGGTCTAACTGAAGAAGAAAGTGTAGAGCAGTTGCAAATTACACTATCAGGTATAGAAAGTAATCTTAAAAATGCAACCCGTTTAAAGCATATTGCCTTCCAGATGTTCAATATCGTTTTGGGGTTAGACTTAGATACCAAAGTGACCCTTACTGAGTCTTTAGAAGATTTAACACTTACCAATATTAATTTAGAATTATTAGAGGCTACAGAAGATGTTGAAAATACTATTGATTATAAGATTGCTAAAAATGATAAAGTCTCTAAAGAACTATTATTAAAGCTAGAAAAAAGTAAAGCATTACCAACATTAAGTGGTTTTATTAATGGTGGTTATCTTGGTTTTAGCAATGATTTTACATTTTTTGATAGTAGCCAAGACTGGTCAGGATTTTCTCTTGCAGGTATAAGTCTTAACATCCCTATTTTTAGCTCGTTGGGTCGTAGTGCGGCAACACAACGTGCCGAGATCAATTTAGATAAAGCAGAGGAAGACCTTAATTTTATTGAGCAACAATTGGCGTTGCAGATCTCAACGGCCAAGAGCAACTATCAATTCTCAATCGAAGAGTTTGAAAATAAAAAACTCAACCTTTCACTAGCAAAACGCATAGAATCAAAGAATCAAACTAAATTTTACGAAGGAATTTCTACCAGTTTTGAATTAAGACAGGCACAAACCCAATTGTATTCGGCTCAACAGGAATATTTGCAGGCCATGCTCAACGTAATAAGTAACAAAGCTGAGCTAGAAACACTATTAAACACACCAAACAACTAATCAAAAAAGAATAAATATCTGTACTATGAAGTTACTGCGCTATATATTAATAACATTTACCCTTGTCGTTTTTTCATGTGGTGAAGAACAAAAGTTAGACACTAGCCAAATTGAGCTAGAAAACGTCCTTAAGTCTAATAGTCTAGATTCTGTTAAAGCCAAAAAGGATGAGCTATATGCCATACAACAGAAGCTTTCAGCACAATTAAAGTTATTAAATGACAGAATAACTTTATTAGATGAAAACAGCGAATTTCCGTTAGTAACGGCATTTGCTCCAAAACAAGAACCTTTTGATCATTTTGTAGAATTGCAAGGCAACGTTACCACTAAAAATTTAGTCGTTATCACCTCTGAATATTCAGGACTACTCACTCACGTTTACGTCAAAGAAGGGCAAAATGTTGCCAAAGGTCAATTATTGGCAAAAATAGATGATGGAGGCTTACAGCAGCAACTCGCGCAAGTGAAGATTCAACGCGATTTAGCAAAAACCACGTTCGACAGACAAAAACGTCTTTGGGAGCAAAAAATTGGAAGTGAAATACAATACTTGCAAGCTAAATCTAATTATGAAGCACAAGACCAAATGGTAAACCAAATGAACCAGCAATTGGCAAAAGCTAGAGTAACTGCGCCATTTAGCGGCACTATTGATGATGTCATTACAGATAAAGGTAGCATCGTAGCTCCTGGAACACCAATAATGCGCATCGTTAACCTAAAAGATATGTACATTGAAACTGAAGTGCCTGAGCGCTATCTCGCAGATATTACAGAAAATAAGGATGTTGTTATAGAATTTCCTATAATTAATACATCGGTTAAATCTAAAATAAGACAAACCTCTAATTTCATCAATCCAGCAAACCGAACGTATACGATCGAAGTGCCAATTCCGGTAAAAGACAACAATATAAAACCAAATCTTACGGCCAAATTAAATATTAATGACTACTCCAATCCACAGGCCATACTACTTCCGCAAAGTATAATTTCAGAGGACGCAGATGGTAATCAATATGTCTTTGTTTTAAAAGACGTTAACGATGCAGTTGGCAAAGCCACACAGGCTTCAATAACAACCGGAAAAACACAGGGTGATTTTATTGAAGTATTAAGTGGTATAAGTGGTTCTGATCTTGTTATCCAAGAAGGAGCACGAAGTGTAAAAGACGGTCAGACCGTAAAATTAAGTGAGTCAATTTAAGCGATAATTACAGTACTATGACCAAAAAGAAAAGTAAAGTAGATAAGGAATTTAAGCTGTCATCGTGGGCCATTGCCAATAAAACAACGATGTATGTGCTTATATTACTCATTCTTATTTTAGGAATAAGCTCATATTTTAATATGCCTAGGGAAGATTTTCCTGAGATCAAAGAAACCAAGATTTACATCAGTTCGTTATATCCAGGAAATACTGCTGAAGACGTTGAAAAACTTATAACAGATCCACTTGAAGACAAGCTTAAAACCGTAAGTAACGTTGTAGAAATAACCTCTACCTCACAGGAAGATTACTCAATGATCATCGTAGAGTTTGATGATGATATTGAGGTTGAGGTTGCTAAGCAAAAAGTTAAGGACGAAATTGATACTGAAACGGCCACCGAAGATTGGCCAACCTTTAATGGCGCAAAAGTAGATCCCAATGTTTTTGATTTGAGCATGTCTGAAGAAATGCCCATTTTAAATATTAATATCTCAGGTAATTATCCCGTACAAAAACTAAAAGAATTTGCGGAGTATCTAGAAGATGAAATAGAAGATCTTATAGAAATTAAGCAAGCAGATATAAGAGGCGCTCAAGAAAAAGAAGTTGAAGTAGCTGTAGACATCTATAAAATGATGGCCATGCAGGTTAGTTTTGATGATATTATCAATGCTATTAATGGTGGTAACGTAACAACCTCAGCAGGAAACCTTATTACTAGCGGTCAACGCAGAACAATTAGAATTCTTGGCGAAATCACCTCACCAACTGATCTTGAAAATTTTGTAATTAAATCCGAAAACAACAATCCTATTTACTTAAAAGATCTTGCATCTATAAGTTTTAAAGAAAAAGATAAGACTACCTATGCCAGAAAAGACGGTGAAAGTGTTGTAATGCTAGACGTTAAAAAACGCTCGGGCAAAAACATGATTGCGGCTACTGAAAAAATAAGAGAGATCGTAAAAAATGCACAGGACAATGTGTTTCCACAAAATCTTGAGGTAACTATTACAAATGACCTATCAGACAAAACTATTGGTCAGGTAGATGATCTTGTAAATAATATCATTTTTGGTATTACACTCGTTGTTACCGTATTAATGTTCTTCCTTGGATTTAGAAATGCCTTATTTGTAGGGTTTGCTATACCAATGTCTATGTTCATGTCCTTAATGATTTTAGGAGCACTTGGTTATACTTTAAATACCATGATCTTGTTTGGACTCATTATGGGTCTAGGTATGTTGGTAGATAATGGTATTGTAGTGGTTGAAAATGTCTATCGACTAATGGAGGACGAAGGTCTTTCTCGTGTAGAAGCAGCAAAAAAAGGTATCGGTGAAATTGCGTTTCCGATCATCATCTCAACAGTAACAACTGTTGCTGCTTTTGTTCCTTTAGGACTTTGGCCTGGACTGTTTGGTCAGTTCATGATCTACTTTCCAATCACCTTGTCCGTTGTATTAGGATCATCCTTATTTGTAGCTATCTTTTTTAATTCGGTCTTAGTCTCTCAATTTATGAGTATTGAGGATAAAGAAATGCCATTAAAACGAATAGTAACCATCACCTCTATTGTAGGTGGATTTGGATTATTAATCATGATCATTGGTGGTCCATACAGAGGGTTTGGAAGTCTTATGGTATTTACGGCCATATTATTATGGGTGTACCGCTTATTTTTAAGAAAAGCAGCGTTTTATTTTCAAACTAAAACATTAGTATGGCTTGAGAATGCCTATGAAAACACACTACGCAGTGCTATGAGTAGCTGGAAACCTTATGCTGTAACAATAGGTACATTTTTATTGCTTTTCATTGCATTTGGAGGGTTTGGAGCTTCGGTTGCTAGCCAACGGACTCAAATAGAATTTTTTCCTGATAACAAACCAAATCAAATTGTTGTTTATATAGAATATCCTGAAGGTACAGCCATTGAAAAGACCAATGAAATAACAAAAAAGATAGAGCAAAAGGTGTACAGCATCCTCAATGAAGATACATACATGGATGATGGTGTTAATTATATGGTTGAAAGCGCCGTAGCACAAGTGGGCGAAGGTGCTGGAAACCCTCAAACGGATGGCGGTTCATCTGCTGAAATGCCTCATAAAGGAAAGATTACTGCTTCTATGAGGCAGTATAAATACCGAAGAGGACAGGATAGTGAACTACTAAGGCAAAAAGTACAAGAAGCTCTTACAGGTCTTTATCCAGGTGTTTTGATTTCTGTTGAAAAAGATGCTAACGGACCACCTGCTGGATCAGCAATAAATATAGAATTAGAAGGGCAAGATTATAACGAACTCATTGCCGTTGCCGAACAAATGCGGCGTTTTATAAATTCGAGAAACGTCCCTGGCATTGATGAGTTAAAAATTGATGTTAACAAAGAAAAGCCATCAATGCGTGTCTTAGTAGATCGCGAAAAAGCTGGTGAATTAGGCGTAAGTACAGGACAAGTAGGCATGCAGCTTAGAAATTCCATTTTTGGAGCCAAAGCTGGTATCTATAAAGAAGATGGCGAAGACTATGATATTTATGTAAGATTCAATGAAGACATTAGATATAACACAAGTGCCATATTTAATCAAAACATTACGTTTAGAGATATGGCTTCAGGACAGGTTAAATCCATTCCTGTATCTGCATTGGCTGAGCAAAGTAATAGCACTGGGTTTAG
>JABDIQ010000075.1 GCA_013003655.1 Winogradskyella sp.
TCCTTCCCACTCTTTCATTCTGCTATAGTCTTCTCTATAATCAAAATCTCCTGTAAAGTTTATAAATCCGCCTTTTTCACCTAATGGCAATCCATAGTTGGCACTTACATTTACTGTTCCGCCATCTACGCCTCCTGTTTGATCATTTGCGTTTTTACTAAAATTAGCAGCAGAAGTGATATTGAAGTTTAACTCGTTAACACTTGTGTTTAACACAATATTTATTACACCAGCAATAGCATCACTACCATATTGTGCCGCAGCACCATCACGTAATACTTCAATACGTTTTATTGCAGCTGCTGGAATGGCGTTAAGGTCTGTACCTACACTACCTCTACCAAAAGTACCGTTAACATTTACCAGTGATGAGTTATGTCTACGTTTTCCATTAATTAACACCAATACTTGATCTGGTCCTAAGCCTCTTAATGAAGCAGGATCTATATGGTCTGTACCATCTGATATCGTTTGCGTATTTGATGTAAATGAAGGCGCAACGTAGTTTAAAATTTGATTTAAATTTACTTGAGGTCCGTTTGAAACGAGCTCTGTGACATCAATAACATCAATAGGCGACGTACTTTCAATGGCCGCTCTGGCAGGTGCTCTAGAACCTACAATAACAACCTGATCTAAGGATACACCAGATTTCATGGTAACATTAATAACGTTGCTTGTAACTTCTACCTCCTGAGACTCAAAGCCCACATACGAAAATACTAAGACATCGCCCATGGACGCATTAATAGTATAGTTTCCGTCAAAATCTGATGTGGTACCAATAGCAGTTCCTTTAATTACAATAGAAACACCAGGTAAGGGCTGTGAAGTATCATCTAATACTTTTCCTGAAATCTCTTGCGAGAATCCATTAAATGTTATCCCAACGGCAAAAACCATTAGGATCAAAATGTGTTTGAACATAATACAAAATTTAGTTGATTAGTGTTATAGATTAATTAATTATTTGATCAATGTAATAATTATATATTAATATTTTAACATTTTATTTGCATATTATTCAAAAATAAATCTTATTTCATTAAAACTATACAACAAAAAAGAGCCCTAATTGGGCTCTTTTTAACTACTCAAATTGATGTAAGTTCTATTCGTTCTCAGTAAGAGGAATAGGTAGTGTGTTGAATATTTGATCGCCAGTTCTATCTATTGGTAATGTACTAGATAAATTATAGCGTCTTAGATCGAACATACGATGGTTTTCACACCATAATGAATAACGTCGTTGTTTCAACATCTCTGTTGTAAGCTCTGCTGCAGTTTGTGCACCAGAATATGGTGGAAGCGATGCTGAATCTCTAATGATATTTAAAGCGTCTTCTGCATCTTGAAGATTACTTGCGAGAATGCTAGCTTCGGCGTATACTAAAATTAACTCTTCATTTCTAACCATATCAATAGAAGATACATTAGACATGTATAGCTCGGTTTGATGAGTTCCATTTAAGCCATCCTGACTTGTAGGATTAGCTCGTAACGATGTCTTTTGTGTTACTCGAGTGTCACCAGCCTCTGCATCATTGATCCAACTGTTGTGAACAACGATTTGATCTCCATTATTATCGGTAATCTTAAATAAATCGTTGGTAGCATCACCACTACTTAAACTAAACACATGTTTCGGTCCAACATTAAGATCTCCATTTAAATCAAGAAAAGATGCATTAAGATCTGTTAACGCTGCCTGACCATTACCTGCGTAAAGATTTGCAATAGCAGATAATGCTCTATTGAATTCCGCGAATGATGATGGTGTGTCAAAACCATCAAAACCTGCTAATGGAAATGCAAACTCTGATCCTGCTTGGTTTAGGTCTGATAATCCATCACTTAAAATATTAAGTACTTCAGTGATGACTTGACTAAATTCTAAAATAGGACCTAAAGC
>JABDIQ010000001.1 GCA_013003655.1 Winogradskyella sp.
TTTGTAGTAGACTTAGCAAAAATGCCACATCTTTTAATGGCAGGAGCAACAGGGCAAGGTAAATCGGTAGGTTTAAATGCAGTGTTGACTTCACTATTGTATAAAAAGCATCCTGCTGAAGTAAAATTTGTATTAGTAGACCCTAAAAAAGTAGAGCTTACCCTTTTTAATAAAATTGAAAGACATTATCTCGCTAAACTTCCCGATAGTGCAGATGCTATAATAACTGACAATACCAAGGTGATACATACCTTAAACTCGTTGTGCATTGAAATGGATAATAGATACGATATGCTTAAAAATGCATTTTGTAGAAATATTGCAGAATATAATGCCAAATTTAAAGCGCGAAAACTAAATCCAAATGACGGCCACGCCTTTTTACCATATATAGTACTAGTAGTTGATGAGTTTGCAGATCTTATCATGACGGCTGGTAAAGAAGTAGAAACACCAATAGCCAGATTGGCCCAATTGGCTAGAGCTATTGGTATCCACCTAATCATCGCTACACAACGACCATCGGTAAATGTTATTACTGGAATTATTAAAGCCAATTTTCCAGCAAGAATTGCGTTTAGAGTTACCTCTAAAATAGACTCAAGAACTATTTTAGATAGTTCTGGAGCCGACCAATTGATTGGTCGTGGCGATATGCTTTACACACAAGGAAACGACCTTACGCGTCTACAATGTGCTTTCGTAGATACACCTGAAGTTGAAAAAATCACTGAATTTATCGGTTCGCAAAAAGCATATCCAGACGCTTATTTGTTACCAGAATATGTTGGTGAGGAAGGTGGCACAAATATTGATATTGACATAGCAGATAGAGATAAATTATTTAGAGAAGCCGCAGAAGTCATAGTTATAGCCCAGCAAGGATCTGCAAGTTTATTGCAACGAAAACTAAAATTGGGTTATAATAGAGCTGGCCGAATAATAGATCAATTAGAAGCCGCGGGTATTGTTGGTCCGTTTGAAGGTAGTAAAGCAAGGCAGGTACTCGTTACAGATATAAGCGCTTTAGATCAACTTTTAGAAAATGAAAGAACTAATAATTAAAATCATGAAGATTAAACACAATATTATTGCCCTACTACTTCTTTTCGTAAGTAATGGATTTTCCCAATCGAATACCGATGTACAAACGCTTCTTAATGATGTGAGTAAAAAGGTGAAAGCATATGATAATATTAGCATAGATTTTAAGTACGAATTAAATAACCTTAGTGAAAACATCAATCAGGAAACTAAAGGCAGTGTTACTATTGAGGGTGATAAATATGTTCTTAATATACTCGGTGTTACAAGAATTTACGACGGTAAAACATTATTCACCATTAGTCCTGAAGATGAAGAAGTTACTATATCCTCGGATAATTCAGACGAAGAAGGCACTATAACCCCAAGTAAAATGTTATCGTTTTACGAAGATGGTTACAGATACCAAATGGATATCGTTCAAAACGTTAAAGGTAGAAAAATACAATATGTAAAATTAGATCCTATAGATTCTAATGCAGAAATAAAGCACGTGTTATTAGGTATTGACGCTAATACTAAACATATATATAACTTAATAGAAGTTGGTAAAAATGGGACGAAAACAACATTAACTGTTAATTCATTTAAAACTAACGAACCTCTTTCAAAAACCTTATTTACATTTGATGAGTCAAAATATCCAGACTATTACATCAATAAAATAGATTAGGTTTTGAAAATACTAGATAGGTACATACTTACAACATACCTAAAAACATTTTTAAGTGTGTTTGTAATCTTAATGTTCATTTTTGTTCTGCAAACTATCTGGTTATATATTACTGAACTTGCTGGCAAAGATCTTGACCTTATTGTAGTAGGTAAGTTTCTATTATACTTTGCTCCCAAAATGGTGCCATTGGTACTCCCTTTAACTATACTCCTAGCCTCAATAATGGTTTTTGGTAACTTCGCCGAAAACTATGAGTTCGCAGCTATGAAATCTACTGGTATTTCATTACAGCGAGCCATGCGTAGTCTCAGTGTGTTCATTTTTGGTCTTGCTATAATTGCATTTTTCTTTGCTAATAATGTTATTCCATGGTCAGAATTTAAATCTTACAATCTCCGTAGAAATATTGCAAAAGTAAAACCAGCTATGGCCATCGCAGAAGGTCAGTTTAATGAAGTTGGTAATATTAATATTAAGGTCGATAAAAAATCTGGAGACAGAGGTCAATTTTTAGAAGGTGTTGTTATTCATGAAAAAAGCAATACACTTCGCGGCAACTACAAAGTTATAATCTCTGAAACAGGAGAACTTATTAGCAGTGAAGATTCTAACATATTACAACTAGAATTGCGCAATGGTAATTACTACGAAGAAATTGTAAATAGAGACGCCAGGAAAAACGTATCTAAACCTCATGCCCGAAGTTATTTTGATAAGTATATCATCAATGTAGACTTAGAAATTCTAAACAATCAAGATCTCGATGAAGACACTTATACAGGTCGTTATAATATGCTAGATATAGCAGGTTTAAATTATACCATTGACAGTTTATATGTAGATAAAAATAAAG
>JABDIQ010000009.1 GCA_013003655.1 Winogradskyella sp.
GGTATTGAAAATTCACCGTCAATGTCTGTCATAGCGCCAACAGTAGTGTTTAACCAATATACATTTGCACCTGGAAGTGGCTGTTTTGTTTTGGCCTCGGTCAATTCATAAACTACGCCCTTTAACTGATCTTGCGCAGTTGTTACCAATGGTATTAATCCGAGAATATAAAAGATTATTTTTTTCATACGGCAAACACTTTTGATACCATTACTAGTGCCATAACTAACATTATAGAATTTTCTATTAATGTTGCTTTTGTCATCGGGAGCTTTAATACAGTTCCTAAACAAGCACACTGAATAGATCGTTTATTCAACAATGCTTTTGCCACACCCACTGTAGTAATTCCTAAAATTAGGATGGTTGCAATTAGTGCAATTGTAATTTCAAATCGCATTAAGAACATAAGACCCAGTATTAACTCCAAAAATGGATACACCTTACCATAGATAGGCAATTGTTTTGCTAAAGGATCGTACATACTAAAGGATTGTGGAAAACCTTTTAGGTCTAAAAACTTAAAGAAACTAAAGACAATGTAAAAAAGACCCATAAAATCTAACATAAACCCTTCAAATTGCCATGGGTTTCTATTGAGTAAAAATGCACTTACAAATAGGTATATTAATATTAATAGTAATGGAAATAATTGTTTTAAAGTGCTACCCGAATCTTCTTCTGTGGTAGCCGATTTAAATACGTTTTTAGGTGATTTCTCTTTTGTAGTAATTTGATATTGATCTGGTAAGGCATTTTGATATACCGAGAGATCAATGTGCTTTTCTGTGGTGATTGTAGCTTCAGAATTATCAAGATCTACAGATACGTTTTCAACGTCTGTTATCGACTGAAGCGTTTTCTCTACTTTATTTTTGCAGCCATCACAGGTCATGCCTGAAATGTTATATGTATGTTTCATGATTTAATTGATTTAAATATTAAAAAGAACGTTCTATGTGTTCACTTTTCCTATCAATTCCTGATAAGGTAATACTTAAATTCAAATGAGATAAACTTGATAATAGCTTTGATTATCAACGATTAGTGGTGGAGGATCATAGCCTTTAAAATGATCTGTCTTCGCAGAAAGCGGCTCAATGTAAGCCAGGCGTACATAATTGAGCGCAGGTACAAATAGTTGTTTTACACGTTTTGTAATTTCAGAATCTAATTTGCTTAATTCATCCTGACCATTAATAAGTTCTGTGGTATCCTTACAGCATGATTTTGTTGATATTTCACCATCAGCTGATGGTTCCATACCGCACTTTTCAGCCGATGAAAAAACTGATAGATCAACTAACTTATCACCGCAATAGTGTTTTTCTACCGTTACAGATAAGGTAGACAAAACGACCAATAATGCGAGAGCAATAGAAAATCCTTTATGTAAAACTGCTTTTATCACGATGCAAAAGTACGAATTCCCATGAGATGATCATTTGATTTTTGAAACAATTAACGTTTTAGATTATAGTAATAAAATGCTGGTAATAAAAGAATTAACCCTAAAGGTTGTATTAAAAATCGTCTTACATTAAAGAACAAATAGTAGTCTTCCTGTCTCGGATTTACAACAAAATAGAGAAAGGGTATCATAAAAAATACATAAGCAATGGCATATATAATTGTAGAGAATTTTATGATGGCTTTATCTCTGAAAACAACGTATAAAAGGCCTAATGAAATTACTGTATTTAAAACATATCTAAAAGTGGTGAAAAGCACTAATTTGGCAATTTCACGTCTTGGATTATCTAGATACAAATAGTCATTTTTAAAAAACGTGAGGTATGGATCGTAGAATATTTCATCCTCAAATGCCCTAATCAATACGAGTAGTAGCACTAGAAATATTACCTTGCTTATTTCTAGGATCTTAGTCATCTACAGTTACGTGTTTTTTAAAACGATTCACCCAAATCATCCATAAGATAAATACTAGACCGTAAATAATCATTGGAAATACAACCGTATGTAAAAATTCTCTTCGCCAAGGGTAATGATACAACCCTATGGACAGTACTACAATACGAATTAAGTTTACCGAATAAATTAAAATGGCACCTGCCAAAATGTATAAAAAGGTAGCTTTAAACGTGCTACCAAATGCTATAACAAATGACACAAATAAGATTATAATACTCACAGAATTACACCCTTCAATAACGCGTGCTACATAGTTTCGGTTAATAATAACTTTCATTGAAGGCTCATTTTCATGAGGCAAAACCTGCCCTTCATATCCTACACTATTTAAAATGGCACTTGTTTGCTTAGCTACCAAATTGGTCATATAATCTGGGTAATAAAGAGAACCGTCGGACTTATCAAGATAAATTTTATAGCTTATGGTTAATGTAGCATATACCAGCAAGAACGTGAGGATAAATTTTATAACCAGCTTGTATTTTCTTATTAGTTCTTTCAAATGAGATTCTGTGAGTTGATGTTAAATTTATAAAAACAAGATTTTAATTTAACTGCTTTTAGAATACTTTTGCCAAAATATCCATTACTAATGACATTTAAAGAATTAAAACCAAAAATTGTAAATCTGCTAAATAAAGATCATCAATCAATTGATGAACGCTTGTACAATGTTTGCTCAGAACTAGAAAAGCATATAGATTATTATAATTGGGTTGGTTTTTATTTTAAGAATGGTGACAGGAATGAACTAAAACTTGGTCCCTACGTTGGCGAACCTACAGACCATACTATCATTCCATTTGGTAAAGGTATTTGCGGGCAAGTTGCAGTAAGTAATCAAAACTTTGTAGTCCCGGATGTATCTGCTCAAGATAATTATATTGCCTGCAGTATTTCGGTTAAAGCAGAAATTGTTGTGCCTATATTTGTAAATGGTGAAAATATTGGACAGATAGATATAGACTCAAATACAGCAGACCCATTTACAGAGGACGATGAACGGTTTCTAGAATTTGTTTGCGCTAAGGTGTCTAAAATTCTTTAGAAGCAAATTACATACCTTGACGGATAGCCTCAACGGGATCTAGTTTGGATGCTGATATGGCTGGAATGACTCCAGAAATAAGCCCTATTACTGTTGATAAGAAAAATCCAATAAACATATTACTAAAGGAGAGCACAAACTTGAAATCTCCTGTAAAATTAGATAGGCCAAGGGTTATAAGCCAAACTAAGGCTAGACCTACAAGACCACCGAGTACAGCCAAAATTACGGCTTCAAATAAAAATTGTAAAAGAATAAATCTGTTTTTGGCACCTAGTGATTTTTGAATTCCAATAAGATTGGTTCGTTCTTTAACACTAACAAACATAATATTGGCGATTCCAAAACCACCAACCAGCAGTGAAAAACCACTAATTACCCAACCTATAAGATTCATTGTTGCAATTATACTATCTATAAAAGACACAAATCCAGAAATACGTGTAACGAAGAAGTCATCTATATCATCTGGTTTTAATCCACGATGATTTCTAAATTTTTGCTTTAATACCGTTTCTAAACCATCAACATCAACACCACTTTCAGGTTTTAAAACCACTGCACCTCTTAACCCAGTATTTGAAACACGTTTAAACTGCCGAACAAAATTTGCAGGCACTATTACTTGCTCGTCGGGAGAATCACCAAATCCAGGATCGCCTTCTTTTTGCATGACGCCAATAACCGTTAATTTTCGGCCATATATTCTAATTTGTTTGCCAATGGGATTAAACTGTCCAAAAAGATTCTCAGAAATAGCATGACCTAAAACCGCTACTGGAGCACCTGTAGCAGATTCTGATTCGGTATAAAATCGTCCTTGAGCAATTTTTAAATTACTAATGATATAAACATCACTTGTACTTGGAATAATCGTAACACGCTCAACACTTTCAGACTGATATCTTACCGTTTCATTACTTCCAAAAATAAAAAAAGCTGCTGCTTCAATATCTGAAACATTCCGTTGTATATACTCAAAATCTTTGTAGTCTATCGGTTCAAAATTTTCGCGTACCCATCGTGGTACTTCGGTAGGACCAAATGAGAAATTTGTAACATATATGGTATTAGTATCTATTCCTTCTAAGCCTTCTTTAATACTTCGATCTAAGGAATCAACGGCAGCAAGTACTGCTATTATTGAAAATATACCGACGGTAACACCAAGTAGAGATAAAAACGTACGTAATTTATTATTTCGAAGTGCATTTACGGCAAATGAAAAACTCTCTTTAAAAATTCTTAAATAAACTAACATAAAGTGCTGGAAACCGTTGGTTCGAAGATATGACGTTTTCAACAACTTATTGTTACAAAAATCTTAAATAA
>JABDIQ010000043.1 GCA_013003655.1 Winogradskyella sp.
GTAATTTCCCTTTAAAAATGGGGATTGATAATTATTTTTTTGTACTTTGCAGCAAAACCTATTAACTACGGGTTTTACAGTAATTACTACACATTTATTTACATTTTGATAGACGATATAGAATACAACACAGAGCGGGAACATTTAATTATTCCTGAATATGGCAGACACATCCAAAAGATGATCAATCATGCCAAGACCAGAGAGACAAAAGAAGAACGCAATAAATTAGCAAAAGCTATTATTGCTGTTATGGGCAATATGCAACCGCATTTGCGCGATGTGCCCGATTTTCAGCATAAGCTTTGGGACCAATTATTTATCATGTCTAATTTTGAATTAGATGCGGATTCACCCTTTGAGAAGCCTTCGGCCGAATTGCTACAGACACGTCCAGATCCTTTAAAATATCCTCAAAATCACCCGAAATATAGATTTTATGGTAATAATATAAAGACCATGATTGATGTGGCGGCAACCTGGGAAGAAGGCGAGATGAAGGAAGCGTTGGTGTATACCATTGCCAATCACATGAAAAAGAGCTTTTTAAATTGGAATAAAGATACGGTGGAGGATGACGTTATATTCGATCATTTGTTTGAGTTATCTAACGGAAAGATCAATCTAAAGAACAGTACCGAAGACCTTACCGATTCTAGCAGTTTATTACGCTCAAGTTCTAAATATGGCTCTGGTAAAAGCAGTTCTGGTAAAGGAAGCTCAGGCAAGAAATCAAAAAAGAAATACAGCAACAGGAAACGTTATTAAAACGTATGGGAACATTTAAGATTGAAGGTGGCCACCAATTAAAAGGTGCCATAAAACCTCAAGGCGCAAAAAACGAAGCACTACAAATACTTTGCGCTGTACTACTCACCTCAGAGACCGTTACAATACATAACATACCAGACATAGTTGATGTAAACAAGCTTATTGCCTTGTTAGATCATTTGGGTGTTACGGTTAAAAAACTAGGACCAAACAGTTATAGTTTTAAAGCTGATGCTATAGATCTGCAGTATTTAGAATCTGAAGATTTTAAAACCAAGGGGAGAGGCCTTAGAGGCTCTATCATGATCGTTGGTCCTTTATTAGCACGATTTGGCAAGGGTTACATTCCAAAACCAGGAGGTGACAAAATAGGTCGACGACGATTAGATACTCATTTTGAAGGATTTATAAAACTAGGCGCGTCTTTTAGATATAATAAAGAAGATCATTTTTATGGTGTAGAGGCCAAAACCCTTAAGGGTACCTATATGCTATTAGATGAGGCTTCTGTAACAGGAACAGCCAATATTGTAATGGCCGCCGTTCTTGCCAAAGGAAAAACAACCATCTATAATGCGGCCTGCGAACCCTATTTACAGCAACTCTGTAAAATGTTGAACCGAATGGGTGCTAAGATCACTGGTATTGGTTCTAATATGTTGCATATTGAAGGCGTTGAAAGCTTAGGTGGCACAGAGCACACCATGCTACCAGATATGATTGAAATAGGTAGTTGGATTGGATTGGCTGCTATGACCAAAAGTGAATTGACCATCACTGATGTCAGCTGGGACGATTTAGGACTTATACCTAATGTGTTTAGAAAACTCGGAATAACGGTGGAACGTCAAGGCGATAATATCCATATCCCAAAACATACCAACGGCTACGAAATTCAGGATTTTATTGATGGCTCTATTTTGACCATTGCTGATGCACCATGGCCAGGATTTACACCAGATCTTTTAAGTATTATTTTAGTGGTTGCTGCTCAAGCTAAAGGTGAAGTCCTTATTCATCAAAAGATGTTTGAAAGTCGCTTGTTCTTTGTGGATAAACTTATTGATATGGGTGCTAAAATTATTTTATGCGATCCGCATAGAGCAACCGTAATTGGGCATAATTTTAAATCGACATTAAAAGCAACGACAATGACCTCACCAGATATTAGAGCAGGAATCTCCTTATTAATTGCTGCCTTATCTGCCAAAGGAACTTCAATCATTCATAATATTGAACAAATAGACAGAGGTTACGAGCGTATTGATGAGCGTTTACGCGCTATCGGTGCTAAGATTGAACGCCTTGAAGGGAATTAAAAAAGCCTCGAGACCAATCGAAGCTTTTTAAAATTGTTTTTTGAAATGGTTATCACAAGATATCGTAGATATCTTA
>JABDIQ010000171.1 GCA_013003655.1 Winogradskyella sp.
TATAATTAAAGACAACAATACCTGTCGTTTCAATTTTAATAACCAATACACAAAGAATAAAACATTAATGATCAACAGAAGGGGTACACCTAAACTTAAAACAGAGAGAAGAGGAAATTTAGATGGTGGTATATATTGAAGTAAATATGATAATAACAATAAAATTCCAGAAAAGGAATTTAATAAAAACAATATTTTATCATATAGCTTTAAACCTTTCATCATTCTTTATTCCTTTCCAGCGTCAAATAGAAATTTCTTTTCTTCAGCAGTTAAACTATCGTAACCACTTTTGCTAATTTTATCTAGAATAATATCTATTTGTTTTTGTTTGTTGTAGGCCTTAAAGTCTTTTGTCTTGGCACCATTAGTAGATGTTCCCCGTTTTTGACGGTGTACTGTTTTTAACTTAGACTTGGGTTTAAACCAACTCGCAATAGCGTCCATAAAACGCTCAAAACCCATACCTATATCTTGTCCTTCTCTAAGTCTGGTTGCATAAAGATAACCAAGTAATGCACCTCCAAGATGTGCTATATTACCGCCTGCATTAGTGCCAAATAAACCAATTAGATCTAATGAAACAAGCACTAGTGCTATATATTTGAGTTTTACATTAAAAAAGATTAAACGCACTTCGGTATCTGCCATATAAACACCTAAAAATATTATTAATGCCCTAACTCCAGCTGAGGCACCTACTAAGCCTGCTGTAGATCTTAAAATTGATGTAGGAAGAAGATTGTATGCCAACAAAAAACACAACCCACCTACAATTATTCCAAGCATGTAAATATTTAAGGCCATCTTTGGTCTAAAAAGATTGAGTAACATACGAGACATGTAATATAAAATAAGAAGGTTGAAAACGAGATGAAAGAAATCATAGTGTACAAAACCATAAGTGATAATGGACCACGGCATAACTATAAAATCCATAAAATCTGCTGGTAGCTTAAGATAATAAAACCCATCCGTTCCCTTACCCAATATGGCAATTAACTTCCCAACTATGAATAAGATCACGTTAAGGGTTATGATCTTCTCAAAGCTATTGAAATTATTGAATTTGTATTTAAGTTCTTGAAAGCTCGTCATATTAATTCCAGCGATATTTATTATTCTCATTCTTTCGCCAAAACCACATTAATAAGAAACCAGTAAAAGCTCCTCCTACGTGTGCCATATAGGCTGTATTACTTGGACTAAATATAGATTGCCCTGTTAATCCTGAAAACAAATCTAGTCCAATAATAGCAGGTATAAAATACTTAGCTTTAATTGGGATAGGTAAAAAAATCAACATTAGTTTAGACTCAGGAAATAACATGCCAAAGGCTACTAAAACACCCATGATTGCTCCCGACGCTCCTACCATCATTGTACTAAAGGACCTTACAAATAATTCAAAATCAGAGCCCAAAATGGCTTGCCATCGCGTATCGTATTTACCTTCATTTAATACGTTAATGATTTCTGTTGTTTCTAATCCTGTCGCGGTAAGTGCTTCTAAACCAGTATTAAACCTAAAATATAAAAACGCTATTTGAATTAAAGCTGCACCTAATCCAGATAACAAATAAAAAATGATAAACTTCTTAGTATCTAACATCTGCTCAACCGCGGTTCCGAACATCCACAATGCAAACATATTGAAAAGTATATGCATAAAATCGCCATGCATAAACATGTGCGTTACTATTTGCCATGGTTCAAAGGCATCATTTTTAGGAAAATATAGTGCAAACCACTGATAAAATATTTTACCATCACCAATGGACATTGTTCCTATGAACATTAATACGTTTATTATAAGTAGATGCTTTACTGCATCAGTAATTCCTTGCCTCATAAGACTTACATAAATTTTTTGTCAATATCATCTACTTGAAAAGTAATGAAGATCCTTTTGTTTGTTGGAGTTACTGTAGGTTCTTTACAAGCAAAAAGACTATTTACTAGATGGTTTTGTTCCTGCTCATCTAATCGCTGACCGGTTTTAATGGCTAAACTTTTAGCCATGGATTGGGCCATAAGGTCCACAGCGCTAAAACTTGCGTCTGGCACATCAGCATCTAAATCGCTCAATAATTGCTCTAACACAATTACTACTTCACTTTCTTGCACATTTATAGGTAAGCCCGAAATAATAAGTTGTTCTTTCTTAATACTTGCAAACAAAAAACCTGTTTGTTCTAAACTGTCCTTTACTTTCTTAAGCATTTCAATTTCAGAAGGTGTGAAATTCAAAGTAATAGGAAACAGTAATTGCTGACTTACCGCTTCATTTACTGTCATATTTTCTAAAAAGCTTTCATACAGAATGCGCTGGTGAGCTCTTGATTGATCAATTATCACTAAGCCAGATTTAATAGTTGTAACTAAGTACTTATGATGTAATTGATAGGTAGTTTTAGTTACATCCATATCGCTTTGAGATTCAAAAATCTCAGGTGACTTTGTATCACTTTCGAAAGATACTTCGTTATATGATGCTTGAGTTTTATTACCCTTTGACTCTAAACCAACATAAAGGCTTTCCCAATCCGCAGTTGGTGCTTTAGTAAACGATTTACGCATACCACCACTTTTCTGAACCGGTGTTTCTTTTTCAAAAGGATTAAAGGTTCGATCAACATCAATAACTGGTGTTTTTGCTGCTTTATCTTTATATGAGTATGGAGTGTTTAAACTACTTTCGTGTTCAAAATCCAATACAGGCGCAATGTTAAACTGTCCTAAACTGTGTTTAATGGCTGCCCTTAAGATAGCATAAAGGGTGTGCTCATCATCAAACTTTATTTCGGTTTTTGTAGGGTGAATGTTTATATCAATTGATTGAGGATCAATCTCGAGATTTAAAAAATAACTCGGATGGTGCCCACTTTTTAAAAGACCTTCAAAAGCGGCATTAACGGCATGGTTTAAGTACGGACTTTTTATGTATCTATTATTTACAAAGAAAAATTGCTCAGATCTTGTTTTCTTTGAATATTCGGGTTTACCTACAAAACCATTAATTTTCAATACCTCTGTAGATTCTTCTACAGGCACTAACTTCTCATTTGTTTTTTTTCCAAAGATGTGTACAATACGCTTTCTGTAATTACTGCTGGGTAAGTTGAATAATTCCGATCCGTTTTGATAAAATGCAAAAGAAATATCAGGATGAGCTAAAGCCACTCTGTGAAACTCATCAACTACATGCCTTAATTCTACAGTATTAGATTTCAAAAAATTTCTACGCGCTGGGATATTAAAAAACAAGTTTTTAACAGCTACAGAAGTTCCAGTAGGTGTTACAACTACTTCTTGTTCCTTTACCTCACTTCCTTCAATTAGAATAGATGTGCCTAATTCTTCAGATTCTTGTTTTGTTTTAATTTCTACGTGAGCAATTGCCGCAATACTAGCCAAGGCTTCACCTCTAAATCCTTTGGTATTTATCTTAAATAAATCTTCTGCAGATCTAATTTTTGAGGTTGCGTGTCTTTCAAAACTCAACCGAGCATCTGTAGGACTCATACCAACACCGTCATCAATAACCTGAATTAGCGTTTTACCGGCTTCCTTAATTATCAATTTAATGTGGCTGGCGTTAGCATCAATAGCATTTTCCAGCAATTCTTTGACGACGGAAGCTGGTCGCTGCACCACTTCACCAGCTGCAATTTGATTAGCTACATGATCAGGAAGTAATTGAATAATATCTGCCATTAACGTGAAGTAAAGAATATTGTTAGATCGAAATCTATGATAAATAAAAAGATTAAAACTAATACAATGATAATAATCAGTACTCTTTTATTTGCACCATAGTCTGGATTGTACTTGTAATCTGAAACTGCTTCTTTAAGTTTGGCTTTTATACCTTTTGGTGGTGCGATAGTTGTTCTGTAGTCATCAAATTTTCGTTTAACCTCATAAGGATTGCCTTCACCTTTATAGTAACGTGGCGTGTAATCAAATTTTTTATTCTTTCTTAATTTGAATAATCCCATTGTAAGTTATTCGTAGCTATTTAATATTAAAACTAAAACAATCAATGCAGCTAAAGCAAATACTAAAAAAGGTAACCCTCTTAAAAAATGCTTTCTTCGTTTCTGTGTTTGTTTAAGGTTATTCCATTTAGACTCTAAACTGTCTTGATTTACATTATCTTTTCTGTTTTCTTGAAAACGTAAATTATAGTTAAATCGTTTATTCTTTCGCTGTTTAAACACTCCTAATATTGAGCTAAATTACGTAGTAAAAGTACTTAAATTAGAATGAAGTACTGGTTTTAAACTCCTAAAAATTGTTAACAAACCAAGTAGAAAAAATGACTTTATGGCTAAATGGTTTTTCGTAGCTGCGCCATTTTAATTGCAGCAATAGCAGCTTCTGTGCCTTTATTACCATGTTTACCTCCTGAGCGCCCAATAGATTGCTGCATATTATTATCGGTAAGCACGCAAAAGATTACAGGTATATCACCTTTAAGATTAAGGTCTTTGATCCCTTGAGTGACACCTTCACAGACAAAATCAAAATGTTTGGTTTCGCCTCTAATTACACATCCAATAACAATAATAGCATCTAACATGCCTGAATCTGCATAAATACTTTTACTCATTCTGGCCGCACCATAGACAAGTTCAAATGCACCTGGCACATTCCATCTCACTATATTCTCTTTCATGGCGCCGCAATCTATAAGCCCATTAAAAGCACCTTGCCATAATCCTTCGGTAATATTATTATTCCACTCAGAAACAACAATCCCAAACCGAAAATTCTTCGCGTTTGGGATTGTTGATTTATCGTAATCTGATAAATTATGATTAGCAGTTGCCATTTATCTAATACTTGCCTTTGCTTTACCAATTAGTACATCTACCTGACTTGCTTCATTAGATGTAGGATATTCAGTCTTTATAGTCTCGAGATAATTTAATGCTTTAGAATTGTTACCTAAGTCTAGCGCAACCCTTGCAGCTTTCATTAGATACAACGGCGTGGTGAACTCATTCTTATTGGTATTCAATGCTTTTTCATAATACTCTAAAGCTTCGTTTGGCTGATTGAGTTGCACAAAAGCATCTCCAATACCGCCTTCTGCAATTACGGATAGCATTAAATCATCACTTGAAAAATCACTTAAATTCGTAATAGCGTTTTGATAATCCTTTAAATTTAAATAGGCCATTCCAGCATAGTAATTAGCCAGATTGCCTGCGGGCGTACTTCCATACTCGCTCACAATATCTAGCATACCATATTTACCTTCTCCTCCGTTTAAAGCTAAGGTATATAGTGAATCGCTATTTGTAGTAACAGCTTCATCAAAATACTGCTGCGCCGTAAACATCTCATTCATGGCTTCTTTTTGCTGTGGTTGAGCAATGTATTTATCGTAACCCAAATACCCTAAAACTAAAATTGCTATTACCGCAACTACTCCAAAAATATAGTTCTGATTCTTTACAACCCATTCTTCTGTTTTTGATGCAGACTCATCTAATGTGTTAAAAACCTCAGCTGTTGTTGAGTTTTGCTCTAGGGCATCCTCAATTTCCTTTTTGTTTTTTGGTTTGTATCCTCTTTTCTTATACGTTGCCATGTCTTATCGAATTGTGCGCCGCAAAAATAAAATTTTTATTGGTAATTAAAAGGTTATTTATTTGTTATTTTTAGATAATTTGCACGCCTATTTGTGCAGTCTTTAACTGCCGTAAAACATACAAAAGCACATTAATTTTTATGATCTTAAATACTGTTTCGCTTCTTAATTACAAAAATTTTGAAAGTCAAACCTTTGAATTTGATCCTAAAATCAATTGTTTCGTGGGTGCAAATGGTATTGGTAAAACAAACGTTCTAGACGCCATTCATCACCTAGCTTTTGGAAAAAGTTATTTTAATCCTGTAGCGCTTCAGAATATAAAACACAATGAAGACTTTTTTGTAATTGAAGGCAATTTTACCAAAAACGACCGACAAGAAAAGATTGTAGTTTCACTTAAACGCGGGCAAAAAAAGATCATTAAGCGAAACGGTAAATTGTACGAAAAATTTAGTGAGCATATCGGGTTAATCCCTTTGGTTATAATATCTCCTGCAGATAGAGATCTAATATCTGACGGAAGCGATGTAAGACGTAAATTTATAGACAACGTCATATCTCAAAACGATAAGCAGTATCTCAGTGCATTGATCAATTACAATAAAATTCTAAGTCAGCGCAATGCATTACTTAAGTATTTTGCACTTAATAACACATTTAATGCGCAAACACTTAGTATTTATAACGAGCAATTAGAACTATACGGTGAGGAGATCTATGAAAAAAGAGATGCGTTTTTACAAGAATTTATTCCTATATTTTCAAAGCAATACAACGCTATAAGTGCAGGTAAAGAACAGGTTAGCTTGCAATATAAAAGTGACCTTTCTGAAGAAAAGCTAACGCAATTGTTAGAGAATAATTTACAGAAAGACAAAGCATTACAATATACCAGTATCGGTATCCACAAAGACGATCTCGTGTTTAAAATTGAAGATTTTCCGATTAAGAAATTTGGAAGCCAAGGCCAACAAAAATCCTATTTAATTGCATTAAAACTAGCACAATTCAATTTTATGAAAAAACAGAGTGGCGTAGCTCCTATTTTATTACTCGATGATATCTTTGATAAACTAGATGAACATAGAGTAGCTAAATTAATAGCGCTGGTTGACCAAGAGCAATTTGGTCAGATATTTATTAGCGATACGCATGCCGAACGTACCGAAGATGTTGTAAAACAAATACATCAATCCTATAAAATTTTTATTTTATGAGATGTATTAAAATTTTAATTATTACTCTCTGCTTTAATCTATTGACAAGCTGCAGTGAGGATGCATATACTAAGTTAGAAACCATTAACGGCTATTGGGAAATTGAAAAAGTTGTATTCCCAAATGGTGAGACAAAGGAATATAAGTACAACGACCTCATAGATTATATTAACATCAACGATAGTCTAAAAGGATTTAGAAAAAAGTTAAGACCAAGTTTAGACGGTTCGTTTTCAATATCTAAAGATGTTGAAGGAATTACGGCAAAAGTTGAAAACGACAGCTTAAATCTTTATTACAAAACACCATACTCTCAATGGAAAGAAACAGTTCTGTTTTCATCAGAAAACCAGTTAAAAATTCTCAATCAAAACAATAATGTCTATTTTTATAAACGCTATAAGGCATTAGAAATTAATTTACCAGAATAATAAACCTCATTATGGCAAAGAGGCACAATCAAAATCTTCCTATTCAAGATATTATTAATGAATTTGTTGAAAGTAACAAGTTACAAGGTGGGTTAGATGAAGTGAATGTTAAAGAAGCCTGGAAACGACTAATGGGTAATGGTGTTAATAATTACACTACCGCCATTGAACTTAAAAAAGACACGCTATTTGTAAAACTTAGCTCAAGTGTTCTACGTGAAGAGTTGAGCTATGGTAACCAAAAAATTATTGATATGCTCAATGAAGCTATTGGTAAACCTGTCGTTCAAAAATTAGTATTGAGATAAATTCACTAATGTTTATTATAAAGTTTTCAAAAAACGCACGATAATCTGCGTTAACGTAACTATATTCAGGCTTTAATTATGAAAGCAATACTCTTATTTATTTCATTCAATTTTTTAATTCAGACCATGATTATTTTTCAATTTAATGACGAAAGTGATATCTCGCAATGGACAATTGTTGATGATGTTGTAATGGGTGGACGCTCTAACGGTAAATTTATACAAACAAGTGATGGTTTCGGACAATTTTATGGTAAGGTTTCATTAGAAAATAATGGTGGTTTCTCTTCTGTTAGATATCCTTTAAATAATATAGATGCCGCAAATTTCACCACATTTAAAATTAAGGTTAAAGGTGATGGTAAGATGTATCAGTTTAGAGTAAAAAGCAATAACCAAAGGCACTCGTATGTATTCTCTTTCACTACAACAAAGGAATGGCAAGAAGTTATTATTCCATTTAATGAAATGACAGCGTCGTTTAGAGGCAACCTACTCAATATTCCAAATTACGATGGCAGTTCATTAACAGAAATGGCGTTTTTAATAGGTAATAAAAAGGAACAATCGTTTAAATTGCTCATTGAAGAAATTGCTGTGTTTTAATTAATCTCCAAGTCGTAATTATTATGTATTTTTCATCACTATTACATAAATAGCATATGAAATACATAAAGTTTCTAGCTACATTTATCTTAACTGTAGCCATTTTTTATGCGCTAAATAATAAATTAGGCGCTATTCCTCCTCTTGGAAAATTCCTTAATCCTTACACAGGAATTTGGCAAAATGAAAAAGACGATAGTACAACTGGTGAACTTATTTTAAATGGATTAAAAAACGATGTAACGGTTCATTATGACGAGCATTTAATTCCGCATGTGTTTGCAAAAAATGATATCGACTTGTACAGAGCACAAGGTTACATCACGGCCAAGCATAGACTTTGGCAAATGGAGTTTCAAACATACGCTGCTGCAGGTCGTTTATCTGAAATAATTGGTAAAGGTACTTTAAATTATGACAGAGAGGAACGCAGACGTGGCATGGGATACGGAGCTGAGCAAGCCATTTTAAAAATGCAAGACGATGCTGAAACTTTGAGTTATCTCGAAGCATACAGAGATGGTGTAAATGATTATATAAACAGTCTAATACCTAAAGATTATCCTGTTGAATACAAACTATTAGATTATAGCCCAAAACCATGGACCATAAAAAAAACAGCCTTGTTACTCATGTACATGACTAAAGATTTGGCCTCTGGAGATGATGATTTTGAATATACTAATGCCATGCAACTTTTTGGCAAGGATAAATTTGACCTTCTATTTCCAGATTTTTTTGATATCAATGATCCAGTTATTCCAAAAGATACAGATTGGAGCTTTATAGACACACCTATTACACCAACACCAGCAGAACAAACATCTATTGACTCGTTAACTATAGAGTTAACAGAGCCTCATCCAGATAATGGCAGTAATAACTGGGCAATTTCGGGCACAAAATCATATTCCGGAAATCCAATTTTAGCCAATGATCCTCATCTAGGCCTAAATTTACCTTCTATCTGGTTTGTAATGCAACTTAGTACTCCAGAGTATAATGCAATTGGTGCAACTCTTCCTGGTGCTCTTGGTGTTATTTCAGGTTTTAATACTCACATTGCTTGGGGTGAAACCAATGCAACCAGAGATGTATTAGACTGGTATAAGATTGAATTTAAAGATGAAAGACGTAAACACTATAAATTTGGTGATTCTTATTTAGAGACAACAAAGCGTGTAGAAGAAATAAAAGTTAGAGGTGCAGAGGCGATATTAGATACTGTAGTATACACACATCATGGCCCAGTAGTTTTTGATGAAAATTACAAAGGTGATCATCCAAAAGAAGGCTATGCATTGAAATGGATTGGTCATTTAGGCGGCAATAATCAACGACCATTTTTAAAGCTTAATAAAGCTAAAACTTATGACGATTATTTAAATGCCATTAAAGAATATACAGCACCTGCTCAGAATTTTGTATTTGCATCTACCGAAGGAGATATAGCGCTCTGGATTCAGGGAAAATTCCCTAATAAATGGAAAGGACAGGGAAAATTTGTAATGGATGGCACTA
>JABDIQ010000190.1 GCA_013003655.1 Winogradskyella sp.
TAGATGGTTTAATATCTGCAATGTTAAGTTTATCTATCATTTTCTTTCTACTGGTTGCTTGTTTTGATTTAGCAACGTTCGCAGAAAATCGTCTTATAAATTCCTCGAGTTCTTTTTTCTTTTCTTCGGCCTTTTTGTTTTGTTGAGCTCGCTGTCTAGCAGCTAATTGAGATGACTCGTACCAAAAGGTATAATTACCTGAGTAATGATTTATTTTTCCGAAATCTATATCAGAAATATGCGTACACACAGCATCTAAAAAGTGCCTGTCGTGAGATACTACTATAACGCAATTATTATAATTAGCTAAGAAATTCTCTAACCAGGAAATAGTCTCGTAATCTAGATCATTAGTCGGCTCATCCATGATTAGTACATCTGGATTTCCAAAAAGAGCTTGTGCTAATAACACACGCACTTTTTGCTTACCATCTAAATCCTTCATAAGTGAATAATGAAGATCTTCTTTTATTCCTAAGTTAGACAACAGAGCTGCTGCATCGCTATCGGCATTCCATCCGTTCATCTCTTCAAATTGCACTTGTAACTCTCCTATTTTATCTGCATTCTCGTCTGAATAATCTGCGTACAAAGCATCTAATTCAGTCTTTATTTTATACAAGGGTTTGTTACCCATTAAAATGGTTTCAAGAACAGTGTGCTCGTCATAAAGATTATGATTTTGTTCAAGGACTGACATACGCTTACCAGGCTCAAGATGTACCTGACCCGAAGTCGGATCCATTTTCCCAGCGAGTATTTTTAAAAATGTAGATTTTCCGGCACCATTTGCACCTATAATTCCGTAGCAATTGCCGCTATTAAACGTGGTATTAACGTCATCAAAAAGCACGCGTTTGCCAAATTGAACCGATAAATTAGAGACTGATAGCATCTTTGATTTTTTAAATTTGGTGCAAAAGTAGAAAATTCCGTCCATTGGTCGAAATAAATGGACACTATACTAATATTTAACGCGGTATTAACAACAGGTAGCATCATCAACACATATTTTTGTTCTGTGTGTGAAAATCACAAAAGTCCTATTTAAATGAAACGCTTTATTTTTTTGGTTTTGGTAATGTTATCTGTTCTAGGTTGTAAAAATCTTGAGAACAAGGACAATGCTTATGCCTATTTAGGCGGTGAGATCATTAATCCTAAAAACGACGTCGTTATTCTTTACGACCCTAAGGGAAAGATTTCTGATACCATTAGTTTAGACAGTGAAAATAGATTTTTACATAAAATTGACAGTTTTGAAACAGGTGTATATTCTATAAGACATGGTGGCGAATACCAGATTGTGTTGTTAGAACCAAAAGACAGTATATTATTTAGATTAAATACCTATGATTTTGATGAGTCACTTGTATTTACAGGAGAAGGCGCAAGAAAAAACAATTACCTATTGCGTATTTTTTTAGAAAACGAGCTAGAGTCTAAAAAATTAATGGAATACAGTCAGTTAGAGCCTGAGGCCTTTGATCAATTTATAAATGAACGTCGATTAAAGCAATTGGACAGATTTAGAGAATTTACTTCAAAAAAAGACGTTTCACCTTATTGCACTTCTATTATTGAAGCTAATATTAATTATAATAATTACGCAGATAAGGAAATATACCCTTTTGCATATTTTGGTGAAAATAAATTAATTCACGTAAAAGATCTACCAGAAGGATTTTATGATCATCGCAAAGAGATTGATTATAATGCTGTTGATTTGAGTCAGTTTTTTTCATACAACCGTTTTATGTTTTCTCACATAGATAATTTAGCACTGACAGACTTCTACCAAAAAAATGACTTTCACAGTAAGTTTAATAGACATGATCTTGACTATAATAAGGCCAAATTAGATATCATTGACAGTCTTATTACCGAACCTTCAATAAAAAACAATCTTTATAAGTACAAAACCAGAGATTTTATTAGTCATAATCATTCAGAAGAGGAGACTAATCAATTCTTGGAATATTTTTTAATGAAATCTAGTAATACTGCAGATAAGGATTACATGAGAGATATGGTAACGTCTTTAAATAATTTAAGACCTGGCAAAACACTTCCGGTCTTAGAAGTATTAGATGTTAACACGAATAAGCATGACCTAAATACACTAATATCTAAACCAACACTGATTTATTTTTGGTCTTCTAATCATAAGATGCAGTATCGAAATAGTCATTATAGAGTTAATGAACTTAAAGTAGAATTTCCGAATGTTGACTTTGTTTCAATTAATCTCAATGATAATGACCTTGATTATTGGAAATCTATTTTAAACCAATATAAATTTCCTATAGAAAACGAATACATTTTTAAAAACCCTCGAATAGCTAGAAAAGTCTTGGCTATTAATTATGTAAATAAAGTTATTGTTGTTGATGAAGATGCCATTATATTACACCCAAATGTTAATATATACGATACGCAATTTGAAGACGATCTTAAACAATTACTTCAAAAAAAAGAGCTACCGTTGTAGCGCTTGATTAATTTTACTTATTTCCTTTTTTATAATCCGCCAGAAACTTTTCTAGGCCAATATCTGTTAATGGATGTTTAAGCAATCCTAAAATAGAACTAAGTGGTCCTGTCATTACGTCTGCACCAAGTTTAGCACAATCAATAACATGCATGGTATGTCTTACTGAAGCCGCAAGAATTTGTGTGTCAAAGCCATAATTGTCATAGATGTGTCTTATTTCTGATATAAGATTTAAACCATCTGTAGAGATATCATCTAGTCTACCAATAAATGGTGACACATAAGTTGCACCTGCTTTTGCAGCTAGCAAAGCTTGACCGGGTGAAAAGACTAAAGTTACATTTGTTTTAATACCTCTATCAGAGAAGTACTTACATGCCTTTACACCATCTTTTATCATTGGCAACTTTATAACAATTTGATCGTGCAATTCAGCAAGAGCCTCACCTTCTTTCACCATACCTTTAAAATCTGTTGCAATCACCTCTGCAGAAACGTCACCATCAACAATATTACAAATGTCTACGTAGTGTTTTAAGATATTGTTTGTACCCGTAATCCCTTCTTTGGCCATAAGAGATGGATTGGTAGTTACGCCGTCTAAAATCCCAAGGTCCTGAGCTTCTTTAATCTGGTCTAAATTTGCTGTATCAATAAAAAATTTCATCTGTCAATTAGTATATTAATTTGCTGCAAATTTACAATTATTACACAGCTTTTATGTAAGGAATGAATCAAAATGTATGAATATATATCAACACTTAACTTAATTACAGTTTGTAGTGATTCATAAGTAGTTTTTCATAAACCCTATCAGGCAATATTCGTTTTAAAACAATAGAAAATTTCTGCATAAACGCACCAATTTTATAATGAATCTTGGGATTCTTACTATTTATGATCTTATACACTTTTTTAGCCACTTCTACAGGGTCACTTCCTTCATCAACGTGGCTATCCATAGTTTGTAACGTAGCACCATAGGAATCTTTATAAGGCGAATTGGATAAAACAGGTGCGTGAAAGCGTCCTGCTGCAATATTAGTTGCAAAGTCACCTGGTGCTAAATTGGTCACTGTTATATTAAATCCTTTTACCTCCATACTTATCGCTTCAGTGACCAATTCTAAAGCGCCTTTACTGGCACTATATATACCGCGATATGGTAAACCCATGTAACCAGCTATAGACGTAACATTGATGATAAGACCAGAGTTCTGAGCGCGCATTACAGGTAAAACAGACTTTATGACCTCTATTGGGCCAAATAAATTTGTTTCAAAATTCTTTAATATCTCTTGGTATGGAATTTCTTCTATCGGACCTGTTATTCCTGCTCCAGCATTATTGATTAATATATCAATTCGACCTTCTTTTTCGGTTAATGACTTAATACATGCATTGATGCTTTCAGAATCTGTGACATCTAATGGCAGTAAAACGACCTTACTATTTTTGTATTTATCTGGGTTACGGCTTGTGCCATAAACTTTAAATTCCTTTTGCTGTAAATATTCAGCAATTGCCTTACCCAAACCAGAAGAACCACCTGTTACAAGAACTACTTTAGACATAAAAAAGAATTAGGGTTAAAAATACAATTTTAAGCGAAACATTAGGGCACAAAAAAAGGCAAGCTACCTACATCACACCGCTACGACCACTTACCTTTGCTGCGTTCCCGCCCTGGAGGATTCAGCAGGAGCTGGTTGTGTAGGACTTGCCGACTGCAAAGATACAATCTTTTCATACTTTAACAATGATTTTCTAAACTGAATTTTATTAAATAACTTCACCAAAAAAATATAGTAAATATGAGAATATTTTCTCTGGCTCTTGTTTGTTTTACATCGCTTTTAATTTTGAATTGTGGTGATAAGTCTCAAGCAAACAAATCGCGTTTGTCCATTAAAACTAATACTACCACTCTAAAATTGGGAGATACTTTAGTCCTAAGCATTAAAAACCCTAAGAATATTGAGATTGATAGTGTTTTATACTTTCTTGATGACGTAAAGATCAATAACCACTACGTATTTAACTCGGGTAAATTAGGAGCAAAAACAGTAAAAGCCATTATCACTTACGATGATACGAGTGTTGACGTTACCAGAACCGTTGAATTTTATAACAATAGCACACCAGATATTTACACCTATACTATTGTCAATATCTATCCTCACGACATTACATCTTACACACAAGGATTAGAATTATATAATGGGAAACTCTATGAAAGTACGGGACAATACGGCGCTTCTAAATTGCGTGAAATCGACTATAGAACCGGAGATGTTATTCGCAATATTAACCTAGATAAAGCATTATTTGGCGAGGGTTTAACCGTATTAAATGAAACCATTTATCAATTAACGTGGAAATCTGGATTGGGATTTGTTTACGATCTAAATTTTGAAAAAACAGGATCATTCAAATACGGTAAAAGCAAAGAAGGATGGGGCTTATGCAATGATGGAAAGAAACTCTATAAATCTGATGGTACCGAACGTATTTGGACACTAAACCCAGATACATTGGTTGAAGAAGATCATATCCAAGTCTACACGGATAAAGGTAAAATACCAAGTCTTAATGAATTAGAGTGGATCAATGGAAAAATTTATGCCAATATTTACCAACGTAACGGAGTTGCCATTATTAATCCCGAAACTGGTGCGGTAGAAGGCGTAGTAGATTTTTCACCTTTACGTAAAATGGTAAAACAGCATGACGAATTAGATGTACTCAACGGAATTGCTTACAATCCAGAAAGCAATACCATTTTTGTTACTGGTAAAAACTGGGATAAGCTTTTTGAAGTCACCATAACTAAGAAATAGTGCAAATTCACGAAAAGACACTTATAGTCGAAGAACCTCATTTAGACGAATTAAACCACGTTAACAA
>JABDIQ010000211.1 GCA_013003655.1 Winogradskyella sp.
ATAGGTTTCGCCAGCTTAGGTGAGAGATTTGGTTTCATAGATTTGGTTAATAGTTAATGGTTCAATTACATTAAAAAAGTACAAGTTTATTGGTTCAATGAATTACTCACATCAATGAATTTATTAAACGCAATTTAACTGTTTTTTTTGTATTTCATCGAATTTATTTCATTTTTTTTACATTTTATCGAAGTTTTTATGCACTTAAACGATAAAACCCGCCATTCTAGGCGGGTTTTACACTACAACTATTTTTAGTTTCTAATGCTGAAGCTCTTCTTCTCCTTCTTTAAGAGGTATATTTTGTGGCACGAAATCTTCGTCATGACCAGGTTTACTATAATCGTAAGACCATCTATACACATGAGGTATTGCACCTGGCCAGTTACCATGCATATGCTCTACTGGAGCTGTCCATTCTAAGGTATTTGATCGCCATGGATTTTTCTCTGCACGCTTACCGTAGAAAATACTACTTACAAAATTGTAGATAAATACCAACTGAAATGCACTACCAACTAAAGCAAACATGGTAATTACAACATTGGCATTCGCTAAATCGTCAAATAACGGAAAGTTGGTATTGGTGTAATAACGTCTAGGTAATCCAGCCATTCCAATAAAGTGCATTGGAAAAAATACACCATAAGCACATATTGCTGTTACCCAGAAGTGGATATATCCCAAATTCTTATTTAACATCCGACCAAACATCTTTGGGAACCAGTGATATACACCAGCAAAGAATCCATACAGCGCAGAAATTCCCATTACCAAATGGAAGTGAGCTACAACGAAGTATGTATCGTGTACGTTAATATCTAATGCGCTATCTCCTAATATAATTCCAGTTAATCCTCCAGTTATAAAGGTTGACACTAAACCTATTGAAAATAGCATAGCTGGATTTAATTGCAAATTACCCTTCCAGAGTGTTGTTATATAATTGAAAGCTTTTACTGCAGATGGTATTGCAATTAGTAGGGTTGTAAATGTAAATACTGATCCTAAGAACGGGTTCATACCAGAGATGAACATATGGTGACCCCATACAATGGTTGATAAAAAGGCAATTGCTAATATAGACGCTACCATGGCTCTGTATCCAAAAATTGGTTTACGCGAGTTCGTAGCAATAATTTCTGATGTAATACCCAATGCTGGAAGCAATACGATATATACTTCTGGGTGACCTAAAAACCAAAATAAGTGTTCAAATAATACAGGAGATCCTCCTTGATAATGTAGAACTTCACCTTGAATAAATATATCTGACAAGAAGAAAGACGTTCCGAAACTTCTATCCATTATAAGAAGTAATGCTGCTGACAATAGTACTGGAAATGAAATAACACCTATAACTGCTGTTACGAAGAATGCCCATATAGTTAATGGCAATCTGGTCATTGACATTCCTTTAGTCCTCAGATTTATAACGGTAACGATATAATTTAATGAACCCAATAATGATGAGGCAATAAAAATGGCCATTGATACTAACCATAACGTCATACCCATACCAGATCCTCCTTGTGCCATTGGCAATGCAGATAACGGTGGGTATATTGTCCAACCTGCTGCTGCTGGTCCGGCCTCAACAAAAAATGACAATACCATGATAACACTAGATGTAAAAAACAACCAATATGAAATCATGTTAAGAAATCCCGAAGCCATATCTCTAGCCCCAATTTGAAGTGGTATTAAAAGGTTACTAAAAGTACCACTGAGTCCTGCTGTGAGGACGAAGAATACCATGATAGTACCGTGAATAGTTACTAATGCTAAATAAATATCAGCGTCCATAACGCCATCAGGTGCCCATTTTCCTAAAAGAGCTTTAAATATAACATTAGGTTCTTCAGGCCATGCAATTTGCATTCGCATCATAAGTGACATAATCACAGCTATGATACCCATTATAAGTCCAGTAATCAAGTATTGTTTAGCAATCATCTTATGATCCTGACTAAAAATATACTTGGTCACAAAGGTCTCTTTGTGATGGTGAACTTCATGATCGTCGTGAACGTGTGTTTCTGCTGTTACTGACATAATCTGTACTATCTTTTTCTTTTAAACAATTTTTTTAAATCTAATTTAAAGAATTTGCAAATGTGGTTTGTTCTTGCATCCAAGCATCAAATTCTTCTTGAGTTTCTACAACTATCTTCATCTGCATGTTGTAGTGTGACTTTCCGCATATCTTATTACAAAGTAGAAGGTAATCAAACTCATATCTTACATCTTGACCTCTATTTAAAATAGCTTCCTGATTTTCAAGTCTCAACTTATTGATGTTTGCAACTTTATCTACAATATCAGGGTTTTGTCTCATCTCTTCCGTTGTTACGGTTGGCGTAAATGAAAACTGTGTTATCATCCCTGGAACGCAGTTCATTTGTGCTCTAAAATGAGGCATATAAGCAGAATGCAATACATCCTGAGATCTCATTTTAAACACTACTGGTCTATTTACGGGTAAATGCATTTCGGTAACTATTACATCGTCTTGTGCATACGGATCTGATTCATCTAATCCTAAAATATTAGCACGATTAATATCAATTAATCTCACATTAGATTGTCCAAGTACATTATCATCTCCACCGTATCGTGCTTTCCAGTTAAATTGCTGTGCATAAAGTTCAATAATTAATGGGTCTTCATCACTATTATCTATGTTCATTATATCGTTCCACGTAAATAATCCGTAGATAATTAAACCTGCCAAAACAATTACAGGAATAATGGTCCATACAGCTTCGAGTAAGTTATTGTCCGCATAAAATAAAGCCTTTCTTCCTTTTTCACCTTTATACTTATAGGCAAAATAATGCAGTAAAAACTGCGTGACTATTTGAACAAAGAAAATTACGATCATTGAAACAATCATAAGACTGTCGAGACCTGGGCCATGTTCTGAAGCAGAATTAGATACTAAAGGTAAATCTCCCAGATAAATAAAACTTACGATGGTTATGACATAGATGAATATCAAAAAGCCCATCATTAAGTAACCATTAATTCTATTGTCTCTATCATCTGCTACTTGATTATTTGAAGAGCCTACTTGAGCTAGATCAAATATTTTAACCATTTGCCACATGGCAATCGCTACAAAGAGAATTATTATAATTGTTAATAAAGCAGTCATTATCGTTTCTGTTCTAGTTTATTATTAATTAATAATGGAATTGTTCACTTTCCTTTATAAATGGATTTCGTTTAGCTAATAGTGGCGCCTTACTTAAGGCATTAAATACTACGAGTAAAAACAATCCAGCAAATAGGCATATTGAGCCCAATTCAGGTATACCGATAAACCATCTATCTCCAACAGTTGCTGGCATAATCATATTGAAAACGTCCATGTAGTGTCCGCATAAAATGACGATACCTGCCATAACCACAAACCAGTTAACGCGTTTATAGTCGCTATTCATTAAAATGAGTAGTGGAAATACAAAGTTCATAACGACCATTCCAAAAAATGGCAAATTATAATCCTCAATACGTGTTACGAAATATGTGACTTCTTCTGGAATATTAGAATACCATATTAACATGAATTGAGAGAACCATAAGTATGTCCAAAAGATGCTAATACCAAACATGAATTTCGCTAAATCATGGATATGACTATCATTTACAAACTCTAGTAAACCTTTTGATTTTAAGTAAATGGTCATTAACGCTATAACAGTTATTCCACTAACAAACATACTGGCAAAAACATACCATCCAAATAAGGTGCTAAACCAGTGTGGATCAACACTCATTATCCAATCCCAAGACATCATTGATTCTGTATATATGTAGAATACAAGGAATGCGGCAGATATTCTGAAATTGCGTTTAAAATTCTTGTTGTCATCTGCATTGTCTTGTGCCAATGAAAACTTTCTTGAGAAGTGTCTGTACAATGCCCAACCTGAAATAAAAATTAGACCACGTACAACAAACCAAGTAAGGTTTAAATACCCTGCCTTTCCTTGAATAATCTTGTCATGCTCCACAACCTCAGGATCCATCCATATAAATAAGTTATAGTGCCCAATTGTACCAGATGCTACAGCAATTAATAAAACTATGATGGCTCCAGGTAAAACGTAGGCCGTAATACTTTCCATAACTCTGAAGAGAACGGGCGACCATCCTGCTTGCGCTGCATATTGTACTGCATAAAAGGCAAGTACACCTAATGCTATCATAAAGAAAAAGAATGCTGCTACATATAGTGCAGACCAAGGTCTGTTATGTATTTGATGTAGCACATGCTCTTCATGACTCATCTTATGACCTTCCTCAACATGCTCATCATCTGCGTGCGACTCCACAACGGCGTGATCGTCTGCATGTTGATCATCGCCATGAGCGGCTGCGGCATCATGACCTGTAGACTCGTGTGCTTCGCCATGCCCTCCTTCGTGATGTTCGCTAGCTAGTAATTCTTTTACATCTTCAGTAGTCTTATAATGATGTGAATCCCAAAAGCCGTAACTAACTCCTAATAATCCTAAGATAATTAGGACAATAGAAGCCATTTTTAAACGATTTGAAAGTGTGTACATATCTATCTCTTAATCTTTATCTAATCTTATTTTTCTAAATCAGCTTTTAATTTTTCAACATAAGCAACTACTTGCCAACGCTCTTCTTCATTAAGTTGATTTGTATAGGCACCCATAGTATTTTTTCCATAATAAATAACATGGTAAATACTTCCTGTAGTAATGGCACGTCCTGCGTCATCATAACTCGGTACTCCTAATATTTTTTCGCGCTCTACAAGTTTTCCTTTTCCATTTCCTCTATTACCATGGCAAATACCGCAATAAATTTCATAGAGTTCTTTTCCTCTTACTAAATCTACCTGTACTGAGTCTAAAGGACTTTGCAATGATTGTTTAGCTAACTCATAACCTTCATTGGTATCTGGTATGTCATAGGTTGAATATCCTCTTGGAATTGTTCCTTCTACGGGTAATTGTGCTTCAACGCCATTATTGAAAGCATCTGATTCTGCATAAGTCTCATAGCCAACCGGTTCGTACATATTAGGCATGTACTGGTAATTAGGCCTTGAATTCTTTTGACAAGAACTAAAACTTATTAATACAGCTAAAACTGCTATGGCTTTAAATGTAGCTTTCATATTAATGTGTATCTTCTTTATCTATTACTTTAATTTCAACCGCTCCTGTCTGCGTTAATAACTCTGTTAATGCTTTCTCGTTATTGTGCACAGGCACTTCCATTAAAAAATGATCGTCAGTGGTTCTAATATCTGGATTTTCTGCTTTCTTAAATGGCCACATTCTACTTCTTAAATAAAAGGTTATTACCATTAAGTGAGCGGCAAAAAATACGGTCATTTCAAACATAATTGGAACGAAAGCTGGCATGTTTTCTATATAACTGAAGCTTGGCTTACCTCCAATATCCTGTGGCCAGTCCTTAATCATTATAAAGTTCATCATAACAATAGCTACTGTAAGCCCAACACAACCATACATAAATGATGTAATTGCTATACGTGTAGGCGCTAATCCCATTGCTTTGTCTAGTCCATGAACTGGAAATGGCGTGTATATTTCTTCGATATGATGTTTTTCTGCCTTAACCTTTTTTACGGCAGACATTAAGACATCATCATCGTTATAAATAGCATGAATTACTTTTGAAGCTTCCATATACTATATTAGTTTATTAGTTTTTTAGCCTGTCCAGACCAATCATCACGCTCTGCTCTTCCTGGGAAAGAACCTGTAATTTCGTCTAACAAGTCATATTCTGTTTTGGTCATTCTACTCACTTGAGCGAATGTGTAAATACCTATGCTATTTAAAACACTCTCCATTTTTGGACCAATACCACTGATTTTCTTTAAATCGTCAGCCGTTTGAGTGTTAGAATCAAAAGATCCTAAATTTGAAAGTAGGTTATTTACTTTCTGGGAATTATCCTCAGAAGCACCTACATTTTTAGTAGCTGTTTCTTTTACCACATGAGGTTTTGAAGCAGATGACGTTCTTACATCTGACCCTGTACCTACTAAACTATCACCACGTTCTCTAATGTTTTTATAGCGCTCGCCCGATGATTTTAAGATTGTTTTTACCTCTGCCTGAGCAATCACTGGGAACGTTCTAGAATACAATAAGAAGAGAACAAAAAAGAAACCGATAGTTCCAATAAAGATTCCTATATCTACAAATGTTGGTGAAAACATCGTCCAAGATGATGGTAAGTAATCTCTATGTAAAGAAGTTACGATGATTACAAATCTCTCGAACCACATACCAATATTCACCACTATAGAAATAAAGAATGAGAACATAATACTCGTTCTTAATTTTTTAAACCACATAAATTGTGGAGAGAACACATTACAGGTCATCATTGCCCAATATGCCCACCAGTAAGGCCCAGTTGCTCTATTTAAGAATGCATATTGTTCATACTCAACTCCAGAATACCAAGCTATAAACAACTCGGTAATGTATGCCACACCAACTATTGAACCTGTAATCATTATTACAATATTCATTAACTCAATGTGTTGCACAGTGATATAATCTTCAAGACTACATACTTTACGCATTATAATTAACAAGGTCTGTACCATTGCAAAACCAGAGAATATCGCTCCTGCAACGAAATACGGCGGAAATATCGTGGTATGCCATCCTGGTATTACCGATGTGGCAAAGTCAAAGGATACAATGGTATGTACAGAAAGTACAAGTGGTGTTGCCAAACCGGCAAGCACAAGAGAAACCTCTTCAAAACGTTGCCAATCTTTAGCTCTACCTGTCCATCCAAAACTAAGTAAGGAATAAATTTTCTTTTGAAATGGTTTAACAGCTCTATCTCTTATCATTGCAAAGTCAGGTAAAAGACCTGTCCACCAGAATACTAATGATACTGATAAGTACGTGGAAATGGCAAATACATCCCAAAGAAGTGGCGAATTAAAGTTTACCCAAAGCGAACCATATTGGTTTGGAATTGGCAACACCCAATAGGCCAACCAAGGACGACCCATATGTATAATTGGGAACAATCCTGCTTGGATAACTGAAAATATGGTCATTGCTTCCGCAGAACGGTTAATCGCCATACGCCATTTTTGACGGAAGAGTAAAAGTACCGCAGAAATAAGTGTCCCTGCGTGACCAATACCTACCCACCAAACAAAGTTTGTGATATCCCATGCCCAGTTTACAGTCTTATTAAGACCCCAAACACCAATACCGGTTGAAATCGTATATATAATACAACCTAATCCCCAAAGGAAAGCTACTAGTGAAATGCTAAATACAATCCACCATGCTCTGTTTGCCTTTCCTTCAACAGGTTTTGCTATATCAACAGTGACATCGTGATATGATTTTTCACCAGTTACTAAAGGTCTTCTAATAGGTGCTTCGTAATGAGACGCCATAATTATGTGATTGATTCTTTAATTTATTTATGCTTCTGTTGTATTTCTCACTTTGGTATGGTAAAACACATTTGGTTTTGTACCAACACTTTCTAATAAGTGATACATACGATCATTTTCTTTTAATTCTGCTATTTTGCTAGTGCTATCGTTGATATCTCCAAATACCATAGCACCATTACCACAAGCCGCTGAACATGCCGTTTGAAACTCACCATCTTTAACAGTGCGTCCATCTCTTTTTGCATCTAAAATGGTCTTTTGTGTTTTTTGAATACACATAGAACATTTTTCCATAACTCCTCTAGATCTCACTGTAACGTCTGGATTAATAACCATACGTCCAAGATCATTATTCATGTGATAATCAAATTCATCATTCTTATTATACAAGAACCAGTTGAATCGTCTTACTTTATAAGGACAGTTATTAGCACAGTATCTAGTACCTACACAACGGTTATATGCCATATGGTTTTGACCTTGTCTACCATGAGCTGTTGCTGCTACTGGACAAACTGTCTCGCACGGAGCATGATTACAATGCTGACACATTACTGGCTGAAATGCCACCTCTGGATTATCAGCTGGATTTTCCATCTCGCCAAATTCACTTAATGAACTTGACAATCCAGAAATGTTATCTTTCTTTTTGTTATCACTCTCAAAAGACTCTTGAGATGAGTAATATCTATCTATACGTAACCAGTGCATATCACGGCTACGACGCATTTCGGTTTTACCTACAACAGGTACATTATTTTCTGCATGACATGCTATAACACATGCACCACATCCTGTACACGCATTTAAATCAATAGAAAGATTAAAATGATGACCAATAGATCTATCAAATTCTTCCCATAGATCTACATCTGGAGATGTTACTGGTGTTTCTATATGGTTTAATGACACCTCAGCAATTGGATTCCAATAATGTTTATCCTTAGTATTAAAGATTTCTAAAGAGGTTTCTTTGATAATATCACCTCTTCCCATAAGTGTATTGTGCAACTGAACGCATGCAAACTCGTGCATGCCTGAAGCCTTACTTATTGAAACATTTTGAACAGTGTCAAAATTCTGATATAGTTTATACGCGTTAACTCCGGTTTGTAATTGTTCTTTAAGTCCTGTTGTTCTTCCGTAACCTAACGATAAACCAACAGTCCCTTTAGCTTGTCCTGGTTGAATGATAACAGGTACGTTTTCAATCGTAACTCCGTTAACAGTAACATTAACATAACTACCATTTAGGCCACCATTTGCAACATTCTCATTGACCAATCCTAAAGCATCCGCATCTGCTCTAGAAACCGTAAGGTAATTATCCCACGATGTTCTTGTTATAGGATCTGGAAATTCTTGTAACCAAGGATTGTTGGCTTGCTGGCCATCACCCATTCCTATTTTTGTATAAAGTGTCAACTCCATACCATCAGCCTTTGCAGATGATGCTAGAGCTCGCGCAGCTTCACCTGAAGGAGCTGATTCTACACTAGCAGTTTCTTCACTATTAGTGGTTGTTGAAACAAATATGCCATCATGTAGTGCATCATTAAATGATGAACCTGACAATACGTTTTCGTTCCAATGCGCTTTAATGTAATCACTGTAAGACATTGTATTCTCTGCCCACAATAACACAACGTCTTGGAATTGCTTGGTATCAAACAATGGACGTATTGTTGGTTGTGTAAGGCCATAATGTCCTGACTTAATTTCCACATCACCCCAAGATTCTAAATAATGAGGTGTTGCAGCAATATATTCGGTAAGACTAGAAGTCTCATCCTCTTTAGATGTAAATGATACCGACAGTTCCGTTTTCTTTAATCCTTCAGCAAACTCTGCTGCATTTGGCAACGAATACATAGGGTTAGCACCAGCAATTATAATAGCACCAACATTTCCTGAGTTCATATCGCTAATCAATTGAGCAACAGTTTCGTTTTTACCTTGTCTTGTTAATATTGTGGTTTTAGGATCAAATACTTTACTATTTAGGTATTCATTAATTTCTAAAACTACTTTTTGCGCATTTATATCTTGCAATCCTGTAACAACAACAGCATTGCTGCCAGCTTTCTTAATTTCTGAAGCAGCACTTCGTACGGCTTTTTCTAATCCTTCTGATAAAGAACCTGGCACAGAACTTCCAACAACATAGCTATAAAGTTTAGCCAATGCTAATTTTTGTTCGCTAGGTTTTACAGGAATTCGCTTATCTGAATTGGCACCAGTTATTGACATATTAGCTTCAAACTGAATATGTCTAGACATTTTACCATTGTTAGGGATGCGTTGTTGCGAATATCCACTATCAAAACCACCGCCTTGCCAATCGCCAAGAAAATCTGCCCCAAAGGACACAATGGTCATTGCTTTTGAAAAATCGTAATTTGCTAATCCTCTGCTACCATATTTTTGTTCATAGGCATCTAATGCTGCAGACTCAGAAACTGCATCGTATTGAACATGGTTTGCAGTTGGGTATTTTTCTGCAAATTCACTTACTAATTGTTTGGTTGACGGACTTGCAAAGGTTTGAGTTAAGATTGCAATCTGCTTACCAGAGTTGCTTATCTCACTTAATTTTTTTGAAGTTTCGGACGTAAATTCATCCCAAGAAATCTGTTTCCCAGCTTTCATAGGGCCTTTTACTCTCATGTTATCGTAAAGATCTAAAACAGAAGCATTAACTCTTGCGTTAGCAACACCCTTGGTACTAGCCAAGGTATTATTTTCAATTTTTATAGGTCTGCCTTCTCTAGTTTTAACCAAAACACTAGCAAAGTCGTAACCATTAGCCATAGTTGTAGCGTAGTAATTGGCAACTCCAGGTATGATCTCGTTAGGTTGTACAACATAAGGAATAGACTTAATAACTGGTCCTTCGCAAGCTGCTAATGTAGCTGCTGCTGTACTAAAGCCTACGTACTTTAAGAAATCGCGACGTGATGTTGACGAAGATTCTAATGTATCTTTATCACCCAAAAACTCGTCTGTTGGTATCTCCTGTACAAACTCGTTTTGTTTTAAGGTCTCAACAATGGAACTATTTTCGTTTAGCTCCTCAACACTCTTCCAGTATTTCTTGTTTGATGACATATATTATGAATTACTTCTTAATTTGATTAATAATGACACTTACCACATTCTAATCCTCCCATTTGAGCAGCCGTTAGCTGATCTACTCCATATTTCTTAGATAATTCTTCGTGGATCTTTGTATAGTATTCGTTGTCTTTTACGTTAACATTGGTTTCTCTATGACAGTTGATACACCATCCCATAGTTAATGGCGCATGTTGGTACATGATCTCCATTTCTTCAACGGGGCCATGACAGGTTTGGCATTCTATACCAGCCACTGAAACGTGTTGTGAGTGATTGAAATATGCAAAATCTGGAAGGTTGTGTATCCTCACCCATTTGACTGGCTGTGTTTCACCGGTGTACTTTTGCTCTGCAGCATCCCAACCTACAGCTTTATATAATTTTTGGATCTCTCCATCATAGAACTCTTTGCTATACTCTTCGGTAACATTGGTATATTCTGATTCTGGCCCTGCCACTTCATTAATAGATTTATGACAATTCATACAGATATTTAAAGATGGTATACCTGAATGCTTACTCACTCGTGCTGATGAGTGACAGTATTTACATTCTATAGCATTAGCTCCTGCATGTATTCTATGCGAATAATGAATTGGTTGTACTGGCTCATATCCTTGGTCTATACCAACTTGCATAAAATACCCATAAACAAAATAGGCACTTGCCAGTAAAAAGAATATTGATGTTACTAAAACTAAAAATTGATTTTGAGCGAATGCTTTCCAGAGTGGTGTTCTTTTCTCTTCAACCTTAACCTCTATACCTTTAGCTTCTGCAAAACGATTAAGTGTTTGTTTTACGAGATATAAGGCCATGGCTAAAAGTGCAAACAATAATGCTAATGCACCCAAAATAATTTGGTTTGAAATACCAGGCTCTCCTGCTACAGCTTGAGCAGCTGCGTCTGTTTTAGCAACAGGTGCTGGTGGTGGTGCCGCTGTGTAGGCCAAAATATTAGTAATATCCTGATCAGTCAACTGAGGATAGGCCGTCATTGCTGTTTGGTTGTACTCGTTCCAAATTTTTACAGCATAAGAATCTCCTGCTTCAATTAAGGCTGCACTATTTCTAATCCAGGCATTTAACCATTCTCTATCTAAACCTTCCTCCTCATACAATCGTTGTTCTACATTTGCCAAAGCCGGTCCTGTCATCTTTTGATTTAATCTATGGCAAGCGGCACAATTGGCATTGAATAATGCTTTACCTGCAGCAACATCACCTTCTGCAGCGGTGTCTTGAGCACCTAAATTGTTTGAAAAAATGAGTAAAAAAACAAAACCTAAACGTAGTAATGGTAAGGTTATAATTCGGTAAACTACCTGTCTCATATTGCGATCTGAATTATCATCTAAACTTTGGTACGGTTTTTTCTATAAAACAACCGTAAAATATGTTTATAAAAACTCTGGCAAAAGTAAGATATAAAGTCGATTTTAGAAATTCATAAGAACCGTAAACATATAATTTATAATAATTCTAAATAACAATTTAGACCCAATTAACGTTATAAAAAATATCTTTGTCAACAATAAATTTGAGACCATGAAATATAACATCTTTAAAATCATTAGCCTAGCTCTGCTAGTTTGTTTTACTGTTAACCTAAACGCTCAAGAAGGAACGGTCACTGTTGTACAGGATAAGGATATTGACAAATTATTAGAATTTAAAAAAGATACCAGAACTCAGGATGTAT
>JABDIQ010000224.1 GCA_013003655.1 Winogradskyella sp.
TTTTTACTAGCTTTACTAAAACCAAATCAAATACCAGTACAATGAAAAAAATTAGTCTTGTTTTTTGCCTTTTATTTTCACTTGCTTTTTATGGACAAACCACAACTGTAACAATTAACGGCGAAGCCTTAGAATTAAAAACAGAAGTTAAAGGCGAATTAGATCTGCTGTGGAATATTATTGATTCGGAGTACCGCTTTTTTATTAGGTCTGCAGACGGTACTATTACCGAACTTAAAAGCACACGCAATGACAGGAATAAGTATCAATACGAGTACAAATCAACATTAGAGGAACTCACTAAAGATCAAAACCTGTCTGCGGATAAGGTGAAGCTTACACTTCCTAGTCTCAGAGACTATTTAGACACATACAACCAATTAAAAAACAGCGACTACACCTCTGCTTTCTCTAAGAGTGGACTTAGCTCGCGTTTAGGAATCTCTGGAGGACTTACCAACAATCCGTTTGTTGGCAATCCTGACAACAAAAAAACAGCATTAGTTGTGGCTGAATTAGAAGTTTTTGAGAACAATATTGGCGATAGACATGCTGGATTTATACAGGCCAGAAAGACCTTTAAGTCTGATGATTTTCAATATGCTTTAACTGAATTTTCATTGGGTTACAGATACAGACTTGTAAAGTCAAATACGTTTAGCCTTTATGGCCAGGTTAAGTTCGCTACATTAGGGTTTTCTGATGCAACCTTTATTGATAGTGAAGACATGGAACAGTCTCTCAATGAAACGTCTTTTGATGTACCCTTTATATTTGGGATTGGTGCAGATTTTAAAGTTTCGGACAACAGTTACATTACACTTATTTATGGCGAATTATTTGCAGCCTTGTTAGACAACCAAGGTAATTTTTCTACAGATATTGCAATAGGATATAAATTTAACTTATAGATGGCTCTCAGAAATTTTAGAACCTCTAATCCTGCATTTACAGGCTATTTTTGGGAAGACAAACAACGATCTGGATCTAAAATGTCAGTGGCTGGTGTTTTCATAAAATCCATGATTGGTATAATAGCCATCGCTGCAATTACAGGGTATTTGTGGACATTAAACGAAGATGGCATGCCTATGCGCTGGTTCATCTTGGGTGGTATGCTAGGCGCTATTGTGATAAGTGTTGTTATTTCTGTACGACAGCATTGGGCGCATATTTTAGTACCATTATACATCATTGCAAAAGGGATTTTTTTAGGTGGATTTTCGGCTTTTGCCCATAGAAATTATCCCGAATTACCTTATCAGGCAATAGGTGTTACTATTGTTACATTCTTTGTGATGTTGGTCTTGTATCAAACCCGAATTATTGTTGTTACCAAAAAATTGAAAAGTATCATTATTACTACTGTGGCCAGTATCATGGTAGTCTATATCATATCCTGGATACTAAGTTTTGTAGGCATAAAAAGCTACATCTGGGGAACGTCATGGGTTGCCATTGTATTTAATATTTTGGCTTCAATAGCAGCTTCTTTTGCCTTATTATTAGATTTTGATTACATAGAACGTTATAAAAACACAGCACCAAAACAAAAGGAATGGATTGCCACTTGGGGTCTTCTTGCTACGTTGATATGGCTATATGTTGAAATCTTACGCCTTATGCAAAAGTTTGCTATCAGGTTTTAATGTCGATAACTATAGGCAGTTTAAATCGCGTCTTCACAGCTTGTCCTCGTTTAATCGCAGGATATATCTTAGGAAGGGTTTTAATGCTGTGATGTATAAGGCTGTCTAATGCATCAATTTGCAATCGGGTCTCAGAATTCATATCCACTTCAACGATTTCAATATCACCTGTCTTAGCCACTTCAAAAGTAATAGAAACAGTATCTGTTAAATCTTTAGAAACGATGATAGTCTGCTCAGTCAAATAAGTATTGACGTGACTGATCAATGTGGTCTCAAAACAACGTTTTCGATCTGCTTTATTAGAAATGTCATCGCAATTTTCAAAGGACGGAAAATCATCAACGTCATTAAAACTAATAGATTTAAGTTCTTCTTCAACCAAATCTTCAGAATACACTTTTTTTTGTTCAAAATAATTACATGACGTTAATAATACGATACTAAAAAGAAAAATGATTCGGTACATGCAGTCCATAATGATTCTGAAAAATACAATTTTTTTATGTCTTATGTAGACAATCTTTATGGAGATCAATGATCAAAAATTACGAATAGTTGTAACATTATTTTTTGTTACCCGACCAATAAAATAAATAATCTTCATGGAACTTTTCCTTATCATTGTTGGCATACTACTTATTATATTAGGTATACTCGGTAGTTTTCTTCCGGTGATACCAGGACCTTTAACGAGTTGGTTAGGGCTTCTGGCACTTCATTTTACTGAAGGTGTAGAGATGAGCACATCGTTTTTAGTTATTACTTTAATTATTGCAGTTTTAATCTATGTACTAGATTACATCATTCCAGCCCTTGGTACAAAACGGTTTGGAGGGAGTAGAGCTGGTATGATTGGGACTGTTATAGGCCTTGTGGTTGGCATATTAGCACCTATTCCATTTGGTATTATTATCGGTCCATTTTTAGGAGCATTAATTGGAGAGTTAACCCACAGAAACGATTTTGGCAAGGCTTTTAAAGCCGCCTTTGGCTCCTTTATTGGGTTTATGGCGTCAACCTTTCTAAAATTTATAGTTGCAATTATATATCTAGGATTTTTTATAGTGAAGCTGTTAGATCATAATACGCCACTATTTTAAAACAGTAAACCTGGCATTGCCAGGTTTACATTTTCTTGCTATTAATCAACAAATACTAAAGAGGGATTAATTAATTATTGTTGACAGGATAAATATATCTAAGTGGAACTTATTTTTCATGTGGAAAAACCTCCAACTTCATGCGGAAAAACCGTAAAACCGAGGGTTTATAGTACTTTATACCGTGAATTTATAGGCAAAAAAATGTGTATTTCTTCAGTTTTTTTATAATAACCCCTTTTCTCGAGCCTCATGTAGTAAGGTTTCATCTTTTCCGTCCATTACAGAAAATAACAGCTTCAACTGCTTTTTGCGTTTTTCTATGGCACTTATAGATAAAGGAATATACTCGGTAAGACTTCGTGTTTTTATCCCTTGTGATAGCAAGTGTAAAATTTTACGATTAATATCGTCAACATAGATTTCACTGGTTATCTTTTTCTTGAGGTAATTGCTTACTGTTGAACTATAGTATGGCGGAGATTTAAGTATATGCTGAAAGGCATCAGCTAATTCCATTGAGGTTAAGTCACTTTTTATTAAAAATCCATCAGGATTAATTTCCTTAATGATATTATGTATTCTAAAGGTTTCATTAAACATAGTTAGTATAATGATCTTTGCATTGGGCATCAGCTGTTTAGACAGTGTTGCCAGATCTTCACCGCTCGTAATCGTCCCATCTAGCGATCCTGGAAGACTAATATCAAAAAAGCAGACATCATATGGTCTATTATCTGCTGCTCTTTCTATCATTAACTGCGCTGTGTCGCAATTATTTGCCGTTTCTATGAGTAGCTCTTGATCATCGGTTTTTGTAGCCTGTAATACATTTTGATATCCTTCTATAATTATAGGATGATCATCTACCATTAAAATTTTAAGCTCTGTCATTGTCGTTAATGATATACGGTATTTCTACTATCACTTTTGTGCCTTTTCCTTTTTTAGATATAAAGTTTATATCCCCTTCAATATCTTTTATTCTAGACGTCATATTCTTTATGCCTATGCCTTTTCTACTCTTAGTGGAATCAAATCCTTTTCCATCATCCTTGATCTTTAGGCAAATTACATCATTTTTTAGTGTTATACTAATATCAATAGATGTAGCCTTGGCATGCTTATAGATATTCTGCATGGACTCCTGTATGATTCTATAGATATTTATCTTGGTCTTATTGTCTATATTCTCCCAGCTAATGTCGTCAGAATAGTTAAAATTACATGTAAGTTGGTACGCTTTTGATTGATTTTCTACTAATTCCGTTACAATATCCATAAATCCAGAACCTGACACGAAATCTGTATTTAACTCATGTGAGATCTTTCTAATATCTTCTTCTATGGTTTTTAGTTGTTCTATATATCCTGTTCTATTTTTTATGGCCTCAGGCCCATCACTAAAATTTAGACTATCTAAACTTAGTCGTGTTCCAAAAAGTCGGCCTAGCACACCGTCATGTAATTCTTGAGACATTCGCTTTTTTTCTTGGGTACGTGCCTCATCTACTTTATCTTGTTGTTGCAGCAAAAGATTATAGATATCTTCATTGGCTTTTTGCTGTGCCTGTACCAATTGTAATTCTTTGTTTTTTGCCCTCTGATTTATGACAATATAGATTAGAACAGCACCAATAAGCAAGAAGATAGAGATAATAGCCAAATATTGTCTGTCTCTAGCAAACTGTTTATTTTCTTCTTCTAATTGGTCGGTTTCAAAACGTATTCTTGCAAATTTATTTCGTTTAGCACGTTCTACATTGAGTAAACTGTCGCTTAAAGTAATATGTTCGGCGAGAAAGGCCTTGCTCTCTTCACCTTCGGTTAAATCGGCCATTAAAATCATCGATTCTAACAACAATTCATTCGCTGTTATTTCCTTAGAAATAGTATAGCTTTGCTTGGCATATTTTAAAGAGGAATCTAGCTTATCTGTTTTTTTATAGAATTTAGCCAAGTCTATTGACACTGCTAATTTTGTAGCATCATCGTTTATACTGTCAGAAAGTCTAAGCGCTTCCTTAAATTGAGTTTCAAGCGGTTTCACTTCATAAGAGTCATTTAAAAAATTAGTGTATGCGTTATTAATTAATAATAGGGCATAAAATGAAGGATCGCGCTCTCTCAAATTTGGTTCTTTGAATAAATCTTCAAAGATCTTTAGTGCCATTTCATATTCGCCGTTATCTCTATGAGCAATTGCTATATTATTTAAGGCATATAATTTTTCAACATCATACTCTCGGTAGTTTTTGAGAATATCTAAAGACTCATTATGATACTCAATAGCTTTATCATAGTTCTTTAGTTTGTATGAGACAATTCCAAGAAGATTGAGACAATAGTATATATCAATCTCCACATCCTTATCTGTAATATTGTTTAAGATACGTAAGGCTTCTATTGCGTTTTGCTCACTACCCAAGTAATCTTTTTCCTCGTCCTGTATGCTTGCTATATTTGTGATGGTAATAGCTCTTTGGTAATCATTATTTGCAAACTCGTAATATTTCAATGCTTGCAAATAGTATTGATATGCATTTTCAAGGTCGGAATTATATTGATTATACCAGCCTAAATTAAAATTAGCATCTGCTATAGCTAAGGTATCTTGAATTTTTTGAGCCAATACAAGATTACCAATATTCATCTCTGCATATTGATCATAGTCCCCAGATAACAAAATGTTATAGGATAGATTTTTTCTGCTTATAAGTATTGTTGAGTCTAAACCTGTATCGGCTGACAGTTCAGAAGCTTGTTTAGCATACTGCAAGCGTTGCTCAATTTTTAATTTGTCTTGATTAGATAATTCTCGTAAGGTATAGATGCTATCTAACAATTGTGAATTTTGTCCACACAGACAAAAAGAGACTAGAAGAAGTAGTAATGTGAGGGACTGTTTCAACGATTAGCAAGAATTAGGATCGTCTCAAATTTAGAATAATTTATTGAATAAGATAGAAAGTCCTTATTTATGGCCATAAAAAAACCCTCTCACTTTCGTGAAAGGGCTTTTTGATTTTTAAAATTTATTATCCTGTTGTAGGTAATTTTAATCCTTTTTTAGTGTGGGCCAAAAGGTCTGTTTTAGTGGTTTGCTGCACATCGTTCTGATTGTCTGGATTCACCATCCCATCAGACTGCGATCCTGAAACTGTTAACAACACAACTGCTGCTAATAACAAAGTAATTTTTAGAGTTTTCATAAGTATTAATTTTGGGTTTAAACAATAGTTAACTTCTGGTGCATCATTTTCATGATACGCTGAGGGAGGGTAATGGATTAACATGTTTAGGTAAAACCTAAAACTTATACTAAAAAACGAGGGATGTTTTTATTCGCGTAAATGCGAAGTGTTTAATGGATTAAAAAACCTTGATAAGCAATTTAGGGACTTATTTAAGGAATGGTAAATATACACTATTCCAATGACCTTGCAACTAAAATGTCGATAAAATGTATTTTTTTATCGTTGTAATACGTATTTTTCATATATACTTTGCTGTAAATTCGTTATAGTATCATAAATTAAAATACACGTACAGAGCTAGTTAGCCTATACTGCAATCCGCTCATCTTAGCGTAAACCTGATTTTAACTAATCAGCATTTTCTTACTTTATTAGATTGCGCTTAATTATTTTACAATAAATCGTTTGGTAATTTTACCCAACTCTGTATTAAACTGTGCCATATAAACACCAGATTGTACATTGAGTTTTATAGATTCCCGTTCTGATCGAGGAAATGCATTGGCCACATTTTGCCCTATAGTATTATAGATACTTACAGAATCAATATCTTGTTGTAGTCTATTAATAATATGTAATGCGTTTTCATCTTGATCATAATAAACCATAATGTCTTTTTCATTTAACTGAGCTTCATCTGTAGACAGCGCTTCAGAAGATCTAAATGTTACTAAAAATCTGTTATCGTAAGTACCAGGTTCTAAAACAATTTCAAATGGTTCATTGTTTATTTGAGTTGAGCTGTTTGTTTCTAAATCCTTAATATAAACAGCCGTATTAGGATCAATATTCTCAAATGAATTTAGGTTTATGGTAACTAATCCAGCTACTTCAACTTTTACGCCAAATGTAAATTCAGCTGTATCATCAAAACTTTCAACACCTTGTATTACCAATTGATTGTCATTGACTAACCAATACATGTCTTCAT
>JABDIQ010000226.1 GCA_013003655.1 Winogradskyella sp.
TCGCCAAACTATCAACACTGTAAGACGATTTTAAGTTATATGTTTCAAATAGATTTGTAGATATCAATGCTTCATTCTTAGTATTTAAACTATCTAAGCCTAATAACTCTTCATTAGCTGTTTCAACGGCGTTAAGGGTGTTTACAAACCAGGCACTACCGTTAGCTTCTGGATTATTATAAGGAAATATTTTGCCTTGCTCATCTTCAACAATAATGTATTTAGTATTTAGCATGTTGATGACATTCATATTATTTTGCATAACATAAAACTCCAGTACATCATTGTATCGTCTTAATTTTGCGGCATGGTAACCAGTTAAGGAATTATGAAAATAAGCTGCTCTGGCCGGTGCTCGTCTTCCTTCAGAGGACAAATCTAATACTCTATAATGTGTAGTATCTTTTAATATTTCTTTATCTGCTGTATTAGGTGTGTATGGCTTATCGACTTGCAAGGCCGAAACAAAACTATCTTCATTGACGTATCGTCTATTAATGCCAACAAGGTCGATTAATATCAATATGGCCAAAATTGGTATAAGAGCATTTTTCGATAACTTTTTTGTTAAGTACAGTAATAAAGCGCCTGCTGATAGTAACACAAAAATTAACGATCGTAAAGCATCAACTGTGAACAAAGTCTTTCTGTCATCAATAAGTGCGTCAACAAAGGCCTGACCATAATTTTGTCTGTAAAAGCCATCATTATTTCCTACAAAATCAAACAATGACGATTTAAAAATTAAGAAAATGAGAGCTAACCCAGCCGTAATAAGTACTGATTTCTTTAGGGCCTCTCGTTTTAATTCTAACTTAAGTGAATCATCAAATACCTTAGACAAGCCTATTACTGCCAATGTAGGTACACATAATTCCAAAAGTACCTGTATGGAACTTACAGCTCTAAATTTGTTATATAAAGGCACATAGTTTATAAAAAAGTCGGTTAAAAACTCTAGATTTTTTCCATAAGACAGGAAAAGAGAGAACAATGTACCACAAACTAACCACCATTTTAATTTTCCTTTTACTAAGAAAAGTGCTAGGACGAATAATAAGATGACTACTGCTCCTACATATGCAGGTGCTTCAACTATAGGTTGCTCTCCCCAATATGTTGGTGCGCGCCTACTTTCTTGTAAGGCTTGAATTGGTGTTGCTCCCAAGTTTATGTAGGCCATATAAGTTTCAGATTCTCTACCAACGTCTTCATAGCTGCCTCCACCCATGAAGTTTGGTATAAATAAATTAAAGGTTTCTAACAGCCCATAACTATACTCAGTGATGTAATCTTTACTTAATCCTGATGAGCTTACTTTTTCAGTCCCATCTTGATTAATAGTGATTTCACTTGGCCCTCTTGTTGATTCTTTGACATAATCTTGCGTAGCCATTAAGGAGGTAGCATTTAAACCAACCGCAACAATTGCCGATATGACTAATAATCCTAACGATTTTAAAAAGTCGGGAATACCTTTATTTTTATACGCATCAATAAGATAAACTAAGCCCAACACAATCACCAAAAGCAATAAATAATAGGTCATTTGATAATGGTTAGCTGTAATTTCTAATCCTAAAGCAATAGCGGTTACTATGGGACCAAGAATATACTTTTTCCTAAAGGTTAATATGATGCCACTTAAAACTAATGGCATGTAAGCTATAGCGTGCGCCTTACTGTTATGCCCTACGCCTAATATAATGATAAGATAGGTTGAAAAACCAAATGCCAATGCACCAAGAGCTGCAAGTTTAAAGTCTACTTTTAAGCTTAACAAGAATATATAAAATCCTAAAAAATACAAGAATAAATAGTCGGCAGGCCTTGGTAAAAAGCGCAAAGTAAGATCTAATGATTTTATATAATTATGCGGATATTTTGCACCTAGTTGGTAGGTTGGCATACCACCAAATGCGCTATTGGTCCAGTAAGTTTCAGAATCAGTTTGTGCTTTAAAATCTTTTTGCTGTTTAGACATGCCAATGTAATGCATGATATCGCTTTGAAACAGCTTTTTACCTTTAAGTACAGGGTTAAAAAATAATAAGGAAACAAGTACAAAACCAGTAATTACAAGTAAATGAGGCCAAAACCTCTTCACACTATCGAGCATTTGAATGTTTAATTAGATTCGTTCTGAAAATTAGTCAATTTCTTCGTAATCTATGTACTCACCAACATCTTTATTCGTTGATTTATCTGTGTTTGGCACCTTGTCTATTACGGTTTCACCTTCTTTTCGTTTCTCACGTTTTTTGGTCATGTCCTGGTAATTTCCAAATTGCTGTCCAAAGCGTTCCTCGGTCTTCTTGGCGACAAAGCGTATAAAAAATGGCATTAATAATCGTGCTAAGATCTTAACTCCGAAATAAATAAGTAATATTATAAGAATGGTTCTAAGTAAACCCACAGCAGAAGCAGTTTGTAACATACAATAAATTAACATTTCAAAAATACAATTCTATAGAGTTATAATCCGTTATATTTCCTTAAAAAAAGTATAAAATATATATATTTGGATTCTATAAAAGTAATATGTCAAAACAAAAAGTAGTATTTATATTAATCTTGTTATTAGTCAGTGCTACTTCATTTGCACAGTACACTGAAGTTATAAATTCTAACAGGCCAGGTGTTTCTAAAAGTGCATTTTCTGTTGGTACAAACGTTTTTCAGCTTGAGATTGGCCCGTATTCAGTTGCCGAAACACATACACCTTTAAATTATGAAGTTTCTGGTTTTGGTGTTGATTTTGCTGCTCGCTATGGCCTTTTATTTGAGGAACTAGAATTGAATATTGAAGGTATTTACCAGAATGACACATTTACCAATAATAATGCAGCGATCCCTGTTGAAAACAGTCGATCAAATTTCAGGAATTTTACTATTGGTGCTAAATATTTAGTCTTAGATCCTTACAAAAATGCCGAGGATGATAAACCTAATCTCTATAGTTATTTTGCTAACCGAAAATTTAAATGGAAATCATTAATTCCTGCAATTGCCGTATATGCTGGTGCAAACTATGATGCAGAAAACAATCCATATACAGCACCTGGAATTGAAGGGTTTAGCCCAAAAATTATGGTTGCTACACAAAATAACTTTTCTGGTGGATGGGTATTGGTAATTAACCTTATTAAAGATCGTATAGGTACAGACTATTCTGATTTTCAATATATCATTACCTTAACACGTTCTATTAATCCACAATGGGTTGTCTTTGGAGAAACACAGGGCATACAAAGTGACTTTTATGCAGATAATTTATTTAGAGTAGGAGGCGCTTATTTAGCAAGTAAAGACTTTCAATTAGATGCAAATATTGCATTTAATACCAAAGATACGCCCTCCGTATTTAATGTGGCATTAGGTGCGTCTTATAGATTCGATTTTCATAGAGATAAGGTAACTGATTAATCAAAATTAAAGAGCCCAGAATCACTTAAACCTATAACTAAAGTTATAATTACCAACCAACTAATGATCATAATAAAAGAAGCCCTAACTAAAAAAGACAAAAAGAAATTTGTAAAATTTCCTTTTAAACTATACAAAGGTTCAGATTCCTGGGTCCCTCCTATAATCTCCGAAGAATTAAAAACGTTCAATAAATCTGTCAACCCTGTTTTTAATGATGCCGATGCGCGACTATTTCTAGCTTACAAAGACGGTGAAATTGTTGGTCGAGTTGCTGCCATATTAAATTGGATTGAAATAAAGAAGCAAGGTCACCTAAAAATGAGATTTGGTTGGTTTGATGTTATTGACGATATCGAAGTAAGCAAAGCACTCTTGAAGCAAGTTAATGATATAGGAAAAGCTTATAATTTGGACTACATGGAAGGTCCTGTTGGATTTTCTAATTTAGACAAAGTCGGTGTACTTACTGAAGGGTTTGATGAATTGGGTAGTATGATTACCTGGCACAATCATACTTATTACAAAGACCATTTTAAGCAATTAGGATTTGACGTTGCTAAGACTTACTCTGAAAATAAGATGTATTTTAAGAATATAAAGCCAGAATCGTTTAGTAAAATACAGGAGCTTATAAAACGGAGATATCATCTTAAGGCATTAAACTTTACCAAGAATAAGGACATCATGCCCTATACAGATGAAATGTTTGATGTATTCTCAAAATCACATCAGGTACTATCATCCTTTGTTGATATTAATGACGAACAGAAAGAATATTTCAAGAAAAAATTCATTGGCTTTTTAAACCCAGAATATGTAAAGTTTGTACTCGATAAAGATGATAAACTCATTGGGTTTGGCATTGTAACACCTTCGTATGCAAAAGCATTGCAAAAAATGAATGGGAAATTATTTCCATTCGGCGTGAAACATCTTTTAAAAGCCAAAAAACACTCTAAAGTAGTTACGTTTTATTTAATTGGTATTTTGCCTGAATATCAAAACAAAGGCGTTACAGCAGTGATTTTTAATGAGTTTTATAAAACCTTTAATGAAAAAGGAATAGAACTCTGTATTCGCGGACCAGAATTAGATGATAATGTGGCTATTCACCAAATTTGGAAACATTTTAACCCAGTAACCCACAAAAGGCGTTGCACGTTTAAAAAGAATATAGCATAAAAAAAGCCACTAAAGATTAGTGGCTTTTATAATTATAACTTGTTATTCTTCTTACTTATCTCCCATTGCGGCCATAATAGCAGCAGAAATTTTACGATATGTACCGTTGTTTAAGCGGTCTCTAATCGCAGAAAAAGCATCAAGTGTAATTTGCACATCTTCTAAAGTATGTGTTGCAGTTGGTATCATTCTCAATAGAATTAATCCTTTTGGAATAACTGGATACACTACAATAGAACAAAATATACCGTAATTCTCTCTAAGATCTTTAACTAATGCCATAGCTTCTGGGATACTACCTTTTAGATATACTGGTGTTACACAACTTTGGGTAGTACCAATATCAAAACCTCTGTCCTTAAGGCCAGATTGTAAGGCATTTACATTTTCCCAAAGTTTTTCTTTTAACTCTGGCATGGTCCTTAGCATTTCTAATCGCTTAAGAGCACCAATGACCAATTGCATTTGTAGCGACTTGGCAAACATTTGCGATCTTAAGTTGTATTTGAGATAATCTATAATCTCCTGATCGGCAGCAATGAAGGCACCTGTACTTGCCATAGACTTGGCAAATGTTGCAAAATAAACATCTATACCATCTTGCACACCTTGTTCTTCACCTGCTCCAGCACCTGTTTTTCCTAAGGTTCCAAAACCGTGAGCATCATCTACTAAGAATCTAAAATTAAATTTTTTCTTAAGCTCAACAATCTCTTTAAGCCTGCCTTGCTCTCCTCGCATACCAAACACACCTTCAGAAATTACCAAAATACCACCACCTGTTTGTTCTGCCATTTTGGTAGCTCTATCTAAATTCTTTTCTAGGCTATCAATATCGTTATGTTTATAGGTAAATCTCTTACCCATATGCAATCTAACACCATCAATAATACATGCGTGAGCATCTACATCATAAACAATAATATCATCTTTAGCTACTAAAGCATCTATGGTAGATAATATACCTTGGTACCCAAAATTTAATAAATATGCAGCCTCTTTATTTACAAACTGCGCTAGTTCTTGTTGTAATTGTTCGTGAAGTTCTGTATGTCCAGACATCATTCTAGCTCCCATAGGATAAGCAGAACCGTATTTAGCAGCTGCTTCAGCATCAACCTTTCTTACTTCAGGATGATTAGCAAGCCCTAAATAGTCATTTATGCTCCAAGTAATTACATCCTTACCTTGAAATTTCATTCTATTAGAAATTTCACCTTCAAGTTTAGGGAATACAAAATATCCTTCGGCCTGCGATGCCCATTTTCCTAATGGTCCTTTATCTCTATAAATCTTTTCAAATAAATCTTTCATGCAAATCTCATTTCTGGTTGTTGGCTGTGCAATGTTTTTTATCAACATTCACCCAACAAAATTAGGTATTAAAACATTCACAACAAATAATAACCATTTATATTATCCACTTGTTTTTTAACAAAAAAATCCTGCTGTAGCTCGTACAACAGGATCGTTATGCTGTAAAAAAAATTATTTTATATACTCGATGGTCTCAAGGATTGACGTCTTACTGTCAAAAAATCCTTGTTCTTCCATCCATTTATCACTATACACTTTACTCATGTAACGTGATCCATGATCTGGAAATATCACCACTACTTTATCATTTTTCTTAAATTCACCTTCTTCATTAAGCTGCTTTATAGCTTGCATTGCCGCACCACTGGTGTAACCTACAAACAATCCTTCGGATTTTGAAATTTCTCTTGCCGTATGGGCACTTTCCTCATCCGTTACTTTTACAAATTTGTCAATTAAATCAAAATCAGTAGCTGTAGGAATAAGATTCTTACCCAATCCTTCTATTCTGTACGGATAGATTTCTTTATCATCAAACTCTCTAGTTTCATGATATTTTTTAAGAACCGAACCGTAAGCATCAACGCCTATAACTTTTATGTCTGGGTTTTGTTCTTTTAAATATTTAGCAGTTCCAGAAATGGTACCACCTGTACCGCTACATGCTATAAGGTGCGTAATCTCACCGTCTGTCTGGTCCCAAATCTCAGGCCCAGTAGAATTATAATGAGCATCAATATTTAATTGATTAAAATATTGATTGATATAAATTGAACCGTTTATTTCTTCATGCAAACGTTTTGCAACCTGATAGTAAGATCTTGGATCATCAGCACTCACGTGCGCAGGGCAAACGTAAACCTTAGCACCCATCGATTTTAACATATCTATCTTATCGCCTGACGATTTAGAACTCACTGCTAGTATACAATCGTAACCTTTAATAATACTTACTAAAGCCACGCTAAAACCAGTATTACCTGATGTGGTTTCAATAATTGTATCGCCTGGATTAAGAATGCCTTGTCTTTCTGCTTCATTAATAATGTGAAGCGCAATGCGGTCTTTAGAAGAGTGACCTGGATTAAATGCCTCAACCTTTGCGTAAAACTCACCATCAAAGTCAGAGGTCATTCTGTTTAATTTAATAAGTGGTGTCTGGCCTATAAGCTCTAACACATTATTAAATACTTTTTTGTCTTGTCCCATAAATGCATTTTACAAGCAACAAAATAGACATTTGTCGCTTAAACTTGGCAAAAATAGCATTTTTTTTTAATTAGGACTGAATATTCTCGAGGTCTAGCAAGAATGCGTACTCATCTGCATCTTCTCGTAAAGCTTCAAATCTACCGGAAGCACCGCCATGTCCTGCATCCATATTAGTCTTAAGGTATAATTTATTGTTATCTGTTTTCATGTCTCTCAATTTAGCAACCCACTTGGCAGGTTCCCAATATTGAACTTGTGAGTCATGAAGCCCTGCGGTAACTAAGACATTAGGATAATCCTGTTCTTTTACATTATCATAAGGAGAGTAGGATTTCATATAGTGATAATAACTCTCTTCATTTGGGTTGCCCCATTCATCGTATTCGCCAGTAGTTAGCGGTATAGAATCGTCTAGCATCGTAGTAACAACATCTACAAAAGGTACAGCTGCCACAATACCATTGTACAATTGTGGTGCATTATTTAGAATATAACCCATTAAAAGTCCTCCTGCGCTTCCGCCCATGGCATAAAGATGCTCATGAGAGGTATAATTATTATCAATTAAAAATTTAGAACATGCTATAAAGTCTGAAAATGTGTTCTTTTTTAGCATTAGCTTACCGCCTTCGTACCAGTCTCTACCGAGATATTCACCGCCTCGTATATGGGCAATTGCAAATATGAATCCTCTGTCCAGTAAACTCAGGCGTATTGTTGAAAAATAAGGGTCAATCGTAGAGCCGTAGGAGCCATAAGCGTAGATAAGTACTGGGTTTTGCTTACTTTTTTTAACATCTTTTCGATGAACAAGTGACATCGGAATTTTTGTTCCATCCTCAGCCTGAGCCCATAAACGCTCCGAGACGTAGTTGTTTTTATCAAAATTACCACCTAAAACCTCTTGCTCTTTTAAAATTCGTTGTGTTTTAGTTTGCATATTAAATTCAATCACAGATGATGGCGTGGTTAACGAATTATATCCAAAACGTAATAAGTGTGTATCAAACTCAACGTTTGTTCCGGTAAAAGCAGTATAGGTTTCATCATTAAAGGGCAAATAATAGTCGGTTGAATTGTCCCAACGCATCACTCTCAGTTGATTGAGACCGTTAGTCCGTTCACTTACAACCAAAAAATCTTTAAAAATATCAATATGCTCTATAAGGGTATCTGCCCTGTGTGGTAGCACCTCTTCCCAATGGTCAATTGTGCAACAATCATCCTTGGTCTTCATTAATTTAAAATTGGTAGCATCGTCTTTGTTAGTTACGATATAAAAGTGATCGTTGTAATGCGAAATACTATATTCTAAACCTTTTATCCGTTCTTGAAACACCTTAAATACTCCTTGAGGCTCATTAGCATTTAAAATATGATACTCGTTGGTTGTGGTGCTATAGCAAGCAATTATTAAGAATTTTTTTGATTTTGATTTGTAGACAGCTATTCCAAAGGTGTTGTCTTGTTCTTCGTAAACCAGAACATCCTCTTTTTTGCCAATGGTATGTCTATAAATTTGATAAGGTCGTAAGGTAGTTTCATGCTTTTTAACATAAAACAAGGTGTTGTTATCATTAGCCCAAGCTGAAGACCCTGTTGTGTTTTCTATACTATCTTCTAAAACGGTATTGGTCTCTAAGTCTTTTATGTAAATGGTATAATTACGTCTTCCACTAGTGTCTATACCATAGGCTACTCGTTTATTATCAGGGCTAATGGTCAGTCCTACAAGTCGAAAATAACTGTGCGCTTTCGCCATTTCATTACAATCAAATAATAACTCTTCAGGATTATCTAACGACTCTTTTTTTCGTGAATAAATAGGATAATCCTTGCCTTTCACGTACTTGGTAATATACCAATAGCCATTATATTTATAAGGTACTGATTGATCGTCTTCTTTAATCCTTGATTTCATTTCAATAAATAAAGCCTCCTTAAAATCCTCGTAATGCGCTGTTTGCTGCTCATAATATGCATTCTCTGCGTTGAGATATGCAATAACTTCAGGATTGTCCCTTTCATTTAGCCAATAGTAAGGATCTAATCGTGTATCACCATGAATAACCAGTTCCTTTAGAATTTTCTTTGCCACAGGCGCCTCTAACTTATCGGTCTTATTCATTATTTATGAAATATTTAAACTAAAAAGTGGCGCAATTTAGTAATTTTGCAGCGTATTAATTTAAATTGATAGATATGTTTGGAGATATGATGGGTATGATGAATAAATTGAAAGAAGCCCAGAAAAAAGTTGAAGAAACCAAAGAGCGACTGCATGGTGTATTAATAGACGAATCAAGTAATGACGAAAAACTCAAAGTTACTATAACCGCTAATAGAACTATTAAAACAATTGCTATTGACGATAGCTTATTGGAAGATAAAGAAATGCTTGAAGATTATCTGGTACTTACTCTAAACAAAGCCATTGAAAAAGCAACACGTATCCAAGAAGCCGAATTAGGTGCCGTAGCCAAGGAAGGCATGCCTAACATTCCAGGAATGGATTTATTTAAATAGTCTTTAGCTGTTCTAGCAAAGTGCTATGCATGGCATCTGTATAGTCTAAATGTGTAACCATACGTAGTTTATTACTTCCCATACCGATAATATGAATGTTCTTTTCGTGCAAAGCATTTAAAAACTCGGTTTCATTAATATCATTGTTCAATTCAAAAATTATGATGTTGGTTTCAATGGGTTCTACGGTTTTAATTTTACTCAGTGTCCTAAGTACCTCAGCAATTTCCTTTGCTTTTTTATGATCTTCCGCCAATCGGTCTAAATGATGATCTAAAGCATATAGTCCTGCTGCAGCAACATACCCTATCTGTCGCATACCACCTCCTAATATCTTTCGCACTCTAATAGCGCCCTTCATTATTTCCTTATTACCTATGAGCACGGAACCCATAGGACAACCCAAACCTTTACTTAAACATACCGAAATCGTATCAAATAATTGTCCGTACTGCTTAGGGTTTTCATTTTTAGCAACAAGAGCATTCCAAAGCCGTGCGCCATCCAAATGATAGCCTAATTTGTGCTTATCTGCGAGCTGACGTAATTTAATGAGTTCGTCAAAATCCCAACACGCACCACCGCCTTTGTTTGTGGTATTTTCAACTTCAATTAATGTCGTTAATGGACTGTGATAAAAATCTGGTGGATTAATACATTCCATGGCTTGTTCTACGGTGAACATGCCTCTATGGCCATTTACCAATTTGCATGAAATACCACTGTTAAATGATGCACCTCCACCTTCGTAATTGTAGATATGCGCATATTTATCGCAGATCACTTGTTCACCAGGATTGGTGTGCAATTTTAAGGCTGTTTGGTTGGCCATACTTCCGGTTGGGAAAAATAATGCCTCATCCATTCCAAATAGATCAGCCAAACGCCGTTCTAATTCGTTAACACTTGGATCTTCTTTATACACATCATCGCCTACACTAGCAGACATCATAGCTTCTAACATGCCTTGAGTTGGCTTAGTGACTGTATCACTTCTTAGATCTATTTTCATTCTTGAATAGGATTATAATGACAAATATCAGCACCAATAGGTGAACCATCTGGAATTTTTGGCGCAGAATTAAGTTCAAACTTATCTGGATGATCATAAAATTCCTTGATCATTTTTCCATAGATCATTGCGTGAGGTAATGGCTCTTTTTTACGATAGAAATAATCTTTAGAAAGTGTTAAGATTACCTCGTTAGCTATAGACCTTACTTGGATATAACTGTCCTTATTTACAGCCAAATTCATGATATACTTCAACACATTTTCGTTGATTTGCTGTTGCAGCGCATTTAGATAATCAGATTTATAAGTCTTACCAAACGATTGCTGTACCAATTCGTCTAACAACTGTTTAAAATTAAGCTGATCACTATTTAAACTGTGTTGCAATACTAATCTATTTGCGCGCTGTGGATGTAACAACAACTTTAATGTCAATTCACTGGCTGTATTTGCCGCACTTAATGGATCAAAAGAAACACCTGTGAGACCTTTAAAAGATTCTCTAGTTCGCCCATAACCATAAGCTCTTGGTGGAAATAATTCTAACTTTTCTTCAGGGATGGCTAATGTCTCCGCATCGATTGTTTTTAAAAGAGCCGATATAGTTTCGCGTTGAGTCTTAGCATCAACTGGCTTTACAATAGTTTGTCCATCACCTTTTACCGCATAATTATAATCTAAACCACCAACAACCTTTACTGCCGCTTCAACCTGATAGCGATGAAAAAAGTAAAGGGGTACAAACACATCTTCTAATACCGAATATGGTTCGTCACTTTTTATGTTATCAGCCGAAAAATTTGATATAGCTGTTTCTCTAACCGCTAAAACATTGTTCAGTTCTTCTGCTGCCGATCTACCATTATCCCACAAATGAGCAAAAGCGTGAGCACCACCTGATGCTCTGGCATCTGAGTCTGAAATAAAACGTAGTCCTTCAGCCTGCGCATTGGCTAATAAGGTATTAAGAGCCTCGTTTTCATCAACACCTTCTTTAAAATCTGAATAACTATAGGCAACGGTTACCTTATCCCATTCACCAATACCAGTATCGTAGGCTTCAGAAAAATCTATTTGTCCATTATTTAGTGTAATCATAGGGTGTGGATAGTCCATCACTGAAGCTCTATCATTGGTGCTTGCTGCAAAATTATGGGTAAATCCGAGTGTATGCCCTACTTCATGAGCACTTAACTGTCTAATTCGTGCCAAGGCCATTTCTAACATGGGTTCATAATTATCATCGCGCTCTGCAAAGGGTTTATTCATAAGTGCTTGTGCAATTAAAAAATCTTGTCGTATTCGTAAACTTCCTAAACTTACATGGCCTTTAATGATTTCTCCAGTTCTAGGGTCGACCACACTAGCACCATAACTCCATCCTCGTGTAGAACGATGCACCCACTGTATAACATTATACCTGCAATCCATAGGATCTGCATCTTCAGGCAATAATTTAACTTGAAAAGCGTCTTTAAAACCAATTGCTTCATATGCTTGATTCCACCATCTGGCACCTTCTAATAAAGCCGAACGCACAGGTTCGGGTGTTCCTGGATCTAAATAATAAACTATAGGCTCTTTGGCTTCACTTACAGCTGCTTCTGGGTCTTTCTTTTCCAAACGATGACGAATGATCCAACGCTTTTTCATATCTTCTTGAATCGGTGCTGCGTAATCCATAAAAGAAATTGAAATAGCACCACTTCGTGTATCAAAACGTCTGGGTTCATAGTGTTCATCTGGTAATTTAACGAACGAATGATGCTGTATTAAACTTACTGCGCTATTGGTTGGAGTTACTGTTCTTAAATTTCTACCTGTAGGCTCACCTGTAAAGGTTAGCAAGGCTTCAAATTCTACATTTTCTGGGAATGCTTTAGTGCGGTCTAATGCAAGTGCGCTTCTAGAGGCATCTAACCGATAGGAACCTTCTTTGGCACGTTTTAACACATTAGCTACACCATAAGTATCCTGCATTAAAAAGGGTGTAAAATCAATGATATGTTTACCATCTTCAGAGTTTAGTATTTTAAATCCTTCGAGAATGGAAATCGCAAAGGCTTCAGAAACACTTTTCTGCTCAAGGGTATTTTCAGTGTTTGCTCTATATTTTAAGTTATGCTGAACTAGAAGTAATTTGTTTCCTGCTTTTTTAAAATGAACAACGCGCTCCTGTCCTAACTTACCTCGGTCTAACCCAATATCGTTGCTCCCAATACCTGTGGTTAAGGCATTGACATATAAAAACTCTTCATTCAGTTTATCAACGACTAAATAGATCTTATCGGTAGATGCTTCGTAAAAAAAATCAAAAAAACCTTTGTGCGATTGAAGACCTTTTTTGTCTAAAATCTGAGCATTGCTGCTTATGCTAAGTAGTATTACTAGGAGTACTAAAATGCTTCTACTCATGCGTTTTAATTTTTGAATGCTAAAGCTACGGAATTCCATTAAAAAAATAGTTCTAATTCTTTTTGCTCATTAATATTGCACCTATATTTGTCAAAATTTGTGACAACTCATGATAACTTCAGATCAAATAAAGGATCTCAATACCCGCCTTGACAAACTAAGGCACTATCTTTGACATAGATGCCAAACTCATAGAGATTTCGAACGAAGAAGAGCAAACTTTCGACCCAAACTTCTGGAATGACTCCAAAAAAGCCGAAATGGTAATGCGGTCTATCCGTGAGAAAAAAAGTTGGGTCACCGACTTTGAAACTGCCAAAACCTTATATGACGATTTAGAGGTGATCTACGAATTCTTTAAAGAAGACGAAGCCACACTAGAAGATGTAGAACAACGCTATGCCAAGGCCACCAATGCCATTGAAAAGTTAGAGTTTAAAAATATGCTTTCTGAAGAAGGTGATAGCCTAAGTGCAGTCTTACAGATCACTGCTGGTGCTGGTGGTACCGAAAGTTGCGATTGGGCCAGTATGCTTATGCGTATGTATTTAATGTATGCCGAAAAAAGTGGTTTTAAGGTTAAAGAACTCAATTATCAGGAAGGTGATGTCGCTGGAATAAAAACCGTAACACTAGAAATTGAAGGTGATTACGCTTTTGGTTGGTTAAAGGGCGAAAATGGCGTTCATCGTTTGGTACGTATCTCACCCTTTGATTCTAATGCTAAACGCCACACAAGCTTTGCGTCTGTGTATGTGTATCCGCTAGCGGACGAGAGCATAGACATTGAAATCAACCCATCAGATATTGAAATAACAACTGCTCGCTCTAGTGGCGCAGGTGGACAGAATGTCAATAAGGTGGAAACCAAGGTACAGCTTACGCATAAACCTACAGGAATTCAGATTTCGTGTTCTGAAACGCGCTCACAACACGATAACCGTGCACGAGCCTTGCAAATGCTAAAGTCGCAGCTCTATGAGATTGAACTGCAAAAACAGATGGCGCAACGTGATGACATAGAAGCTGGTAAAATGAAGATTGAGTGGGGCAGCCAAATCCGTAATTATGTGATGCACCCGTACAAATTAGTTAAAGATGTAAGGAGCGGTTATGAGACTGGAAACGTAGATGCTGTCATGGATGGCGAATTAGAACCTTTCCTAAAAGCCTATCTGATGATGATGGGACAAAAAGATTCGGTATAATTATTGCTACTTTTGCAGTATGATTCAAATTTTACATAATCCACGTTGCAGAAAATCTAGAGAAGGATTAGCGATTGTAGAAGCCTCAGGTCAGCCATTTGAAGTTATCAAGTATCTTGATGAGCCCTTAAACAAATCACAATTAAAAACCATCATAGATCAACTTCAAATAGAACCATTAGCATTGGTTAGAACAAATGAATCTATTTGGAAAGAAAACTATAAAGGCAAAGACCTCTCTGATGAAGCAATCATCGATGCCATGGTAAAGCATCCTAAACTCATTGAGCGTCCTATTGTTATTAAGAATAATAAAGCTGTGGTTGGAAGACCTCCAGAGCAAATTAAAACACTATTGTAAGTTAAAGTCATGAAAAAAGTACTGTGCACTCTCCTATTGATCGTCATAACATTTTCAGGTTACTCTCAAATGCGAAGACAACAGCAACGCCCTAATATGCAGCAAGAACCATCGCAATCTCAAATTGAAGAACGCGAACGTAAAATTGCAGAACGCAAGGCCGAATATATCTCCAATTTCTTAGTGACCTTAGAAGCTGATGAATTTCAAAAACAGATCATCAAACAAACGCTAGACAGTTATTTTGAAGAAAAGATAGCACTATTTAAAGTGCCTTTTGAGCGTAGTTTTGAACGTGAAGAAGCAGTACGACTTCTTAATGAAAATCACTTTAAAGAATTAAAAACGTTAATCTCCGAAAGTGATATGACGAAGATCAACGATATGATCAATGGTAAATTTGATGATGATGATGTGAAGCGCGAAAAACGCAAGAAACGTAAAAAGCGTTCTAAAAATTAACGCCTAAAACTTAGCTCATATATTTAAGCTTCTCATAAGCTATCTCATTAAAGTCTGTAATGACCTTATCTGCCAAATGATAGTCTTGTCCTGAAGAATGTGGACTTTTAAAACCAACGCAATAAATACCTGCATCGTGTGCAGCTTTAATACCGTTGGTGCTATCTTCAATAACTATACACTCTTTTTTAGTATAACCAGATGCTTTTGCGGCATTGATAAAGATCTGCGGATGCGGTTTAGACTTGGATAAATCGGCACCACTTAATTTGGCTTTAAAATAGCGATCCAGATCAAAGCGTTTAAACACTCTATTAATATTAGGCATGGAGGCCGACGATGCTAAAACCAACGTAATACCATGCTCGTAATACTCTTCAATACGCTCACGAACACCATCAATGAGTGTTAGGGACTCGTCATGATCAAACAGATACTCAAAATGCTTACGTTTTAGCTGTACCAATCGTTCAGGTGCATCCTCCAAATGAAAATGTGCACAGAGCCGTTGACAAATAGCTTGTGTTGATTGTCCTGTAAATGAGGCATACAATGCTTCATCTACATTGATATTGACATCATCAAACATTTGGTGATAGGCCTTGTAATGTAAGGGTTCCGTATCTACAACAACACCATCCATATCAAAAATAACTGCTTTCAGCATAGACCTAAACAGCGTTATCTTTTATACTAGCAACAACTTCAGGGTTTAGTAAAGTGCTTATATCACCCAAATTATCAGTATCCTTACTCGCTATTTTACGTAAAATACGTCTCATGATCTTACCTGAACGCGTTTTTGGCAAGCCTTCTGTAAATTGTACCTTATCAAGTTTGGCAATTGCGCCTATATGCTCTGTAATCACCATATTGATCTCATTACGAAGATTTTCATGATCTCGAGTCTCACCTGTTTCTTTAAGCGTAATAAAACCATACAAGGCGTTGCCTTTGATATCATGTGGAAATCCAACCACTGCTGACTCAACCACTGCTGGATGCTCATTAATAGCATCTTCAATTGGTGCTGTACCCAAATTATGGCCAGATACAATGATAACATCATCAACTCTACCCGTAATACGATAATACCCAACTTCGTCACGTATGGCACCATCACCTGTAAAATACATATTCTCAAAGGCTGAAAAATAGGTGTCCTTATAGCGTTTATGATCTCCCCAAATAGTGCGTGCCATGGATGGCCATGGGAATTTTATACATAATTTTCCATTCACTTGATTATCCGTGATCTCCTCGCCTTCATCATTCATCAAGGTAGGCTGAATACCAATAAAAGGCAGTGTAGCATAGGTTGGTTTGGTTGGTGTAGAAAACGGAATTGGAGTTATCATAATACCACCCGTTTCAGTTTGCCACCAAGTATCTACTATTGGACATTTCTTTCTACCCACATTATCATTATACCAATGCCAAGCTTCCTCATTTATGGGCTCTCCTACTGAACCAAGCACTTTAAGGCTTGACAAGTCGTATTTTTCTAAGTGCTCCGTACCTTGTTTAGCCAGTGCTCTAATTGCTGTAGGTGCCGTATAAAATTGGTTGACCTTATGTTTTTGAACAATCTCCCAAAAGCGACCATAATTTGGATGACTAGGTACGCCTTCGTACATCACGGTTGTTGCACCATTGGCTAACGGTCCGTAAATAATATAGCTGTGTCCTGTAATCCAACCAATATCTGCTGTACACCAATACACATCGTCTTCTCTATATTGAAACACATTTTTAAAGGTGTAAGCAGTATATACCATATAACCTGCTGTGGTATGCATCATTCCTTTGGGTTTTCCGGTAGAGCCCGAAGTATATAAAATGAAGAGTGGATCTTCAGCATCCATGACTTCAGCGGTATAGTCTTTATAGGAATCGTCTAATAATGGCTTTAGCCACTCATCTCGTCCTGGCTCCATATGTATGTTGCTGTTGATGCGTTTGGCTACCAAAACCGATTTCACAGTTGGGCAATCCCTTAGAGCGTCATCTACGATACCTTTAAGATCAATAGTCTTAGCACCTCTAAAACCACCATCAGCGGTGATCACCATTTTAGCATCACAATCTTGAATGCGTGTAGACAAAGCAGTGGATGAAAAACCAGCAAATACGACCGAATGGATAGCACCTATACGCGCACAGGCTAAAACAGAAATAGCCAATTCTGGTATCATAGGCAGATAGATACAAACCCGATCACCCTTTTTAATACCCTTATCATGCAACACATTGGCAAACTTACACACGCGTTCGTGCAACTGCTTGTAGGTAATATGTTCTGCAGGTTCAGACGGATCGTTAGGCTCAAAGATGATGGCCGTTTTATCGCCTCTGTTTCGTAAGTGTCGGTCTATACAGTTTTCAGTAATATTAAGTTGAGCACCATCAAACCACTTTACTTCTGGCTTGCTAAAATCCCAACTCAACACATTATCCCACGTTTTACGCCACGAAAAATGCTCTTCGGCAATCTCTTCCCAAAAGGCAATAGGATCGTTGATCGATTTTCGATAGACCTGAAAATATTCTTCAAAATGTTTGATGTGGTAATTACTCATGATTTAGTCGGTTTATTTTCAGCATTCAATTTACTAAAATATTGCTTAGATGCCGCAATCACTTTTGGTGCTAATACAATGGTTGCTATCATGGTTGGTATGGCCATCAAGGCAAATACACCATCAATAAGATTGATCATCATATCTAAGGTGGTTGTGGCCCCAATGAGGATGCTTACGATGTAAATGTAGTTATAGAGTTGCTTACGATGCGCTCCAAATAAAAAGGACATGCACTTGGTACCATAGTACGAATACGAAAACAACGAACTCATACTAAAAACAGCAATACAGATGAGCAAGCCATACTTGCCTATAAGTGGCATAGCATCTGCAAATGCGGAAGCTGTTAAACTTACACCATTATTATCTGTAGTTTGCCACACGCCAGTTACCAAAATGGCCAAGGCTGTTAGTGTACACACTACCAAGGTATCAATTGCAGGACCTAACATAGCCACTAAACCTTCACGCACGGGCTCATCCGTTTTGGCAGCGCCATGAGCCATAGGTGCCGTACCAATACCTGCTTCATTAGAGAAGGCTCCACGTTTAATACCATGCAATATCAAAGCACCCAAAACACCGCCTAAAAATGGTTCACCTGTAAAATTGTTAGCCGCAAAGGCATCTGTAAATATGAGCTTTAAGTAATAGGGCACCATATCGTTGTGGGTGACTAAAATGACCATAACCAGTATAAAATACAACACGACCATACTAGGCACTAAGCGAGATGCCACGCTGCTAATGCGTTTAATACCACCTAAAATAACCAAGGCGGTGATACTCACTAACACCAGACCAATGATTAGATTAGATGTAAAATTTACAGCAACACCATTGGGTACCAATAAAATATCATTAAGCGCTTGGGTGAGTTGATTAACATTAAACACAGGTAAGGCACCTATAAGTCCACAAAAACTAAAAAAGACGGCTAAGGGTTTCCAGTGTTTACCAAGACCTTCTGTGATGAAGTACATAGGTCCACCTTGCAACTCCCCTGCACTATCTTTACCTCTATACAGAACGGCCAAGGTACAGGTAAAGAATTTGGTAGACATGCCAATTACGGCACTAATCCACATCCAAAACACCGCACCAGGACCACCAATAGCAATGGCGACTGCTACACCAGCAATATTGCCCATGCCAACGGTTGCCGATAAGGCGGTACTTAAAGCTTGAAAGTGCGAAATATGCCCAGGATCGTTAGGATCATCGTACTTGCCTCGCAACACATTGATGGCATGACCTAAATATCTAAAAGGTAAAAATTTTGAGCGAATAATAAGGTATAGCCCACCACCAATAAGTAAAATGAGTAAGGGCAATCCCCATGCTAAGGATGAAAAGTCTGATAGGAGTTGATCTAATAACTGCATAGACCTTAAATGTAATAAACGAAAATGTTTTATGGTATGTTGTCAATAACTTTTCTTAAGATTTCCTACAAGCTGTTGGTTTTAATTCTTACAAATTATTAATCTAATCGCTAGTAATTATTTACAATGAATCCTAATAATAAGTTAGGCACCACTCCATAACCAATAATTCGCACCAAAAACGCTTTAACTTTTAAGTTAAACAGTGATCATTTTACATCTAACTTTTTACCAATTTTCTAGATTTTTTTTTATGTATTTTCTTATTAATTTTGAATACTACTACTCATTGCTAATATGTAGTCTCTATACAATTATAATTAGTTGTTTAATAAATACCTAAATCTGGGTATTTTAAAACTGTAAATATTTTACTACATTTATACTAACCAACCAACAACATATATTATGAAAAAACAATGCATCCTTTTGCTATTGGTGTTTATAACATACACTAGTTATGCACAAACCAAAACATCAGAAAATTTAGATGACACACCACAAGACAAGCTTGCGTATCAAAGCAAAAAGAACAGTTTAAAATTTAATTTTACCAGTTTAGCCTTTAAAAATTTTCAATTTCAGTATGAACGTGTTCTTAATAAAACTTTTAGTGTGGCCCTCTCGTATGCTTTTATTCCTGACGGTGATATACCTTTAAAGAATACAGTAGAGAGATATGCGGATGACCCAGACCTTATGACCATTATAAATGATGCACAACTAAACTATACCAGTTTTACACCTGAGATTAGAATTTATCTCGGTAAAGGTTATGGCAAAGGGTTTTATGTTGCTCCCTTTTTCAGATCGAGTAAATTCAACTTTAAAGAAGTAAATTTTGAATATGATACCGATGGTGGTGGAACAGATTTTTTAACCGCACAGGGCACTATTAAATCTAATTCATTTGGCTTGCTATTGGGTGCGCAATTTAACCTAGGTAAAAGCTTTGTTCTGGATTGGTGGATCGTTGGTCCTCATTATGGGTCTAGTGATGGTGACATCAGCGGCGTTACTACTGAAACATTATCGCAAACCGAACAACAAAACTTGGAGGATACCTTAAACGATATAGACATACCATTGGTAGACACCGAAGTTGAAGTTTTTGAAAATGGTGCCAATCTATTAATTGATGGTCCATGGGCAGGAATAAGAGCAGGATTAAGTCTTGGGTTTAGGTTTTAGCCGCGTGGTTTATTTGGTTATTTTCAAATAAAATCACGCTCGTAATAGTTAAAATCGAAATCCTATATTTGCAGTGTAACCCATTGTTAGCTTGAGTACCAACCGTCTCTATTTTATTGATGCTGTACGCGCCTTTGCCATCCTTATGATGCTTCAAGGTCATTTTATTGACACCTTATTGGCCGTTGAGTATAGAGATCCTGCCAGTACGGCCTTTAACACATGGAGTTATTTTAGAGGTATTACTGCACCTATATTCTTTACGATATCTGGGCTCATTTTTACCTATTTACTCATCAAAGCCAAACTACGTAACCAAGACAAAATGCGAATCCGTAAAGGGTTTATGCGTGGGTTGCTACTTATTGGTATTGGCTATGCGCTACGGATACCAGTATTTCAATGGTTAGAGGGCGTTTTTACCAGCTATGTTCTAGTCGTGGACGTGCTACAGTGCATTGGATTGTCACTCATTTTTATTGTTGTATTCTATAAACTTACCTTTAAGAAAACCTTTCTGTTTTCAATGCTTATGCTAGTGTTAGGGACGCTTATTTTTCTGTTTGAGCCTTGGTATAGAGATCTAACTTTAGAGCAGGTACCACTTGTAATTGCAAATTATATGAGTAAGTCCAATGGCTCTATCTTTACTATTCTTCCTTGGTTTGGCTATATGGCCTATGGTGCATTTATAGCCACTTTATTTTATGGCTATTTAGAGCGACCACGCTTTAAAGTATCTATTGTTTCGGGTTTTTTAGT